>CAJXPI010000017.1 GCA_913057875.1 uncultured Flavobacteriales bacterium | reverse complement strand
TCGGCAGCGTCAGATGTGTATAAGAGACAGCTATTGTAATCAGGATAAGTTATTTGCAAAACCACATTTTTAGTATTAAACGGGTATTTTAAATACTGGAAATCAAAAATAAAAGTAGATCTAAACTGCCACTTAACTAACAGTTCTCCATCAACTGTGTCTTTTGATATTATTTCAGAGTAGGCAGATTCTGCAAAAGGGGACAACTGCGGAAAATGAACTCCGGGCTCCAATTTCGCACCCATTGGATAACGCTGCCAAATCCATCCACTGATTCCTACATTATACGTATCCTCATGATCAAACTTCTCTATTAAAATTCCGGTGGGTACTTCAATCAAATCCGGATATCCAAAAAGACCCCTTTGAGAATTTTGGGCGTCTAGGTATTGGTTCACATCTGAAAGCGACTTCATTTGATGCAACTCATGACTTACTGGCTCGTAACGATCAGAAAGATTGAGATACCAAATAAAACTAATGTTCGCTATTAAAGCTACTGTTACAAAGGTGCTGTAGGTCCAGGCCTCAGATGAATTAATTCCTTCTTGATTAATAATTAAGAGAATAATCATTGCGACCACCCAAGTGATAGCCATAAATAAATTGATTAAAATACGTTTATCATCTTGTCCGTGGGCAAACAAATCCTCATGGCTAAACACATTAATTAGCTTCCATTGTTCGTTACCCAAGGTGGCATAACTTAGAGATAGTTCTCCCCTGGTTTGCGACTGAAAGTAGTCTACAAAACCTCTTTTAGTAGCAAGCACGTGTTTTATAGTAGCGCTATCCGATACGATCTTTAGGATGTTTTCCTTTAAAACGTACTCCGGATTGGGATGCGTGATGATGGTTCCGTTATTTCCAATAATTAATCCTAGCCCATTTTGCTCTAAACTAATTTCATGAATGATGCCAATAAGACTGTTGATGGAAATGGTGTAGGTTAGCACTCCAATAAATTTCTCCTTTTTAAAAAGTGGCACACTAAAATCAGTGACTAAATTCTGAGCCCCACTACCGTAATACGGATCTACCCATTGGGCTTTGGGGTTGCGCGCTATTTGGGTATACCATTTTGCATTTTGCAGCGTATCATCGGTATAGTTATAAAGGGTATCTAAGCGCATAGCTGCACCTAATTCTCTATCATAGTAAAGAGAATACAAACCTGTTTCAGAAGGATATATTCCAGGCTCGAAGGAAACCGTGACTCCTAGTAGATTGGGTAACTCATGGGTTTTATTCTTGGCGAACTCTTCGAAATCAAAACTTTCGAAATCCTTAACCTCCTCCAATTCTTTAGCCGATTGATGCGCCCCCCCCTCTCCTCGAGTGATCATAGCATCTATTTGGACTACCATTTTTGAGGTACTGGAATTGGCTAGTTCTTGGGCTTCATGGGCATGCGTATCTTCTGCGTAAATGTAGGTATAGCAGTGGTAACTAAGGTTTACTAACGACAAGACCAAAGCCAAAACAAACCATGTTTTGACATTTACATTTTTCAGTGTATTCATAAACTAAAAGTAAGTTTTTAGATAGAATGACCAAGTTTTTTGGAAATATCCGTCAAGGTTCACGCAAAGTCGCAGAGAAGTGCAAAGGTCTCAAAGATTAAATAAATGGAGTTAATTGAAGCGCATCAAACTGAATTGACTTTCCAGCCATTAATACAATCCCCCTAATCCTTCCTTCGTTAGGATTTCTCCCCCTCCTCCAAGGGGAAAGGAGTGAGGCACGAATGACAGCGGGATTGAAAAAGCGTGAGCGGTAGCAGTGGCACCCCGCACCCTTCGGCTCCGCTCAGGGGGCGAAGGGGAAGAGTATAACGGATGACGCGACCCTTGTGGGCACGCCCAAAACAAAAAAAGCCACCCACCTAAAAGTGAATGGCTTTTGAAAATATGATTGTTTTTGAGATCCTTACTCCCCTCTTCGGTCTTCGGACTCCCGTCTTTAAAACTAAAGTGTTCCTCTGTTTGCTTGCTCTCTTTCGATAGATTCGAAAAGTGCTTTAAAGTTACCTGCACCGAATCCTTTGGCACCCATTCTTTGAATGATTTCGAAGAATAAAGTTGGACGATCTTCAATTGGCTTGGTAAAGATTTGAAGTAAATATCCTTCTTCATCTGCATCCACCAAAATGGAAAGTTTTTGAAGCTCTGCAATATCCTCATTCATAAAGTCCATATGAGAACCTAAACGTGATGGAATTGCATCATAATAAGCTTGTGGTGGAGGTGGTAAAAACTCAATACCTCTAGCTCTTAATTCCGTAACGGTTTTAACAATATCATCCGTAGCTACGGCAATATGTTGTACTCCAGGAGTTTCGTAAAAATCAAGATATTCTTCAATCTGTGATTTTTTCATTCCCTCAGCTGGCTCATTAATTGGAAACTTAATACGACCGTTACCATTACTCATTACCTTACTCATTAATGAAGAGTACTCGGTAGTAATTTGCTTGTCGTCAAAAGAAAGGAAGTTTACAAACCCCATTACTTTTTCGTACCATTCAACCCATTGGTTCATTTCGCCCCAACCTACATTACCCACCATATGGTCAATAAATTTTAGCCCTGTAGAGGTTGGATTGTAATCCGATTCCCATTTCTTGTATCCAGGTAAAAACACGCCATCGTAATTTTTACGCTCAACAAAAACGTGAACCGTTTCACCGTATGTATGAATACCTGAACGCACTACTTCACCCTGTTCATCTTTTTCAACGGTAGGTTTCATAAACGATTTAGCGCCACGCTTTGTGGTTTCTTCCCAGGCAGAAGTGGCATCTTCTACCCAAAGCGCTACCACTTTTACTCCGTCACCATGCTTAGCTAAATGCTCATTAATTGGGCTTTTACTATTTAATGGAGTAGTTAAAACTAAACGAATTTTGTCTTGCTTTAAAACATAACTCACTTCTTCTGTAGACCCCGTTTCTAACCCACGGTATGCGTATGATTGAAATCCAAATGTGGTTTTATAAAAGTGTGCTGCTTGTTTTGCATTACCTACATAAAACTCCACATAATCAGTTCCTAATAGCGGAAGGAAATCTTGCGCTTCTTCAAATATTTTCTCCAGACCGTACTCTACATTCTTTAGGTCTTTTAAATCTGTTTTATCTGCCATTGTACAATTTTTTGTGACGTGTTCTTTTTAATGCTTAGCCCAAGATTTATAATACTCAGGGTCAGAAATCTCCACTCCCACTTTAGTTACCATAAGAGGAGCAAAAGTATCTACCATAACTGCTAATTCTTCTGTTTTTGTTTTTCCAATACTTCTTTCTGCCGCTCCTGGATGTGGTCCGTGAACTAATCCTGCGGGGTGCAAAGATATATGTCCTGCTTCAATATCGTTACGACTCATGAAATCTCCGTCCACATAATACAGTAATTCGTCAGAATCAATGTTACTATGGTTGTATGGAGCCGGAATGGACTCTGGATGATAATCGTATAAACGCGGTACAAATGAGCAGATTACGAAAGATGCCGCCTCAAATGTTTGGTGAATTGGAGGGGGTAAATGAATTCTTCCGGTAATTGGCTCAAAGTCGTGAATTGAGAATTTGTACGGGAAATTAAATCCATCCCAACCCGCTACATCAAATGGGTGACTCGCGTAAACCACTTCATGAATAACATCTTGCTTACGAATTTTGATCATAAACTCTCCTTCTTCATCGTGTGTTTCTAACACAGAAGGACCATGAATATCACGCTCACAAAATGGCGAATGCTCTAGTAATTGACCAAAGTTATTACGATATCCTTTTGGCGTAAATACGGGATCAGTACTTTCAACAATGAATAATCTGTTCTCTTCGGTTTCAAATTCAATTTGGTAAACCATTCCGCGAGGAACTACCAAATAGTCTCCGTATTCAAAAGGAATATTACCCATCAAAGTTCTTAATGTACCCGAACCTTTATGAATAAAAATCACCTCATCACTATCCGCATTTTTGTAAAAATACTCGGTTAACGATTTTAAAGGCGCAGCCAAAGTGATGTTTACCGTAGCATTGGTTAACACCGTTTTTCTACTCTCTAAATAATCATCTTCTGGCTTTATTTGGAACCCTTTCATTCGGGTCATTTTCAAGTTTCTTTCAATAGCAACTTCAGGAGCTACTAAATATTCTTTTCCATAGCGAACCACATTTGTAGGTGGGTGCATATGGTATAAAATGGATGTCATTCCAACGAATCCGGCAGTTCCGAAAACTTGTTCGCTTAACAATTCTCCGTTTTCTTTTCGGTTAATTGTATGGCGCTTAGAGGGAACCTTCCCTAATTTTTGATAAAATGGCATATGCTGTAAATTTTGATAGTGGCAAATATGAGGTTAAACATTAATTAAAAACATGATATGTATCAGTCGCAACTACCAGTTTGTTAAGGAATCCTATCTTTACCAAATGAATTTAAAAACTACTATTCTACCATTTTTATGGACGTTTTTAACGCTCATACTTCTTAGCATTCCTGCTAATAGTAACGCCCAGCGCTCGTTAGGACTGGATAAAGGAGGGAAAGTAAAACGTATTCATTTTTACGAAGGGCAATCCATTAGAATTAAACTTATTGATAAAGAGAAAGTAGCTGGCCATATTGA
The DNA here is from genome assembly GCA_913057875.1 of uncultured Flavobacteriales bacterium. Taxonomy (GTDB): domain Bacteria; phylum Bacteroidota; class Bacteroidia; order Flavobacteriales_G; family Salibacteraceae; genus CAJXZP01. The sequence continues at coordinate 20,688 of CAJXPI010000017.1, read as the reverse complement.
TGCCATTTACGATTCTAGCTTTGTGATTGAAGGTCGGAAAATATTGCTTTCGGAAGTAGAAATGGTGTATAGTGTGCGTCCGCCTTTGCGTTTTCTAGGTGGCGCATTTATGGTAGCTGGTGTATTTTACTTTTCTATTGACGCTATCAATAACCTGTTTAATTATGCGGCACGAGGCTATGTGTTTTCAGACGCTGTTTGGCTTCCCTCTGCCTTAGCTGTAGGGGCGGGTGCCATTATGTATTATTTTAGTATTAGACGCACCAAAGTTCTTGGGCAAGGTAATTTCAAAATTTACAATACCAACCCTTTACCCGTTTCACCAGATGCTCCGGACGCTCCGGATGCACCAGATTCAAAAACAGACTAATGAAGTATTTATTTATTGCTATTCCGTTGTTTTTGGCTTCTTGCCATCAAAGTAGAATTATTGAACCGAAACCTTTACCGGTAGAGGAACAAAAAGAAAAATGTGAAGGTGGACAAATAGCTATTATCAAACCGTTTGAATTAGATGGGTGTACGTGGGTACTGGAATTATCCAATGGAGAGAAAATTGAACCCATGAATTATAAAGAGTTTTTGAGTGTGGAAGATTTAGAACCTCAACAACCTTTAAAAGTAAAGGTGACTTTTAACGATACTAAATCTGCAACCATTTGTATGATTGGCCGTACAGTGGCTATTACCTGTTTGGAGCGTTTGGAATAGGCACAGAGAATCCTACTTTTGCAGGCTGATTCAACTCGAATAATTTGTTGATTTGATTCATATAAAACAACTTCCATGAAGAGCCAGGTTCAAAATCTTTCTATTAGTGATTTCACGTATGATTTGCCTAACGAAAAAATAGCCATAAAACCGGCTAGCAATCGTAGTGAATCAAAATTGTTGGTATACAATCAGCAGCAAATTAGCGAAACCATTTTTGATCAATTGCCACAAGTAATTGACCCCAATTCTCACTTGGTATTTAATAACACTAAAGTGGTTCAGGCGCGTATCATTTTTCAAAACAGAAATGGCCGTGATATTGAAATTTTCTGCCTTGAACCTCATGGAGAAGGAGTAGATTTAAGTATTGCCATGTCCACCCAAAAATCTTCTCAATGGATATGTTTGGTAGGAGGGGCAAAAAAATGGAAGGAAGAATACTTGAGTATTTCTGATGGCAAGGGCTTTGAACTTCGCGCTTATTTAACCCAAAGATTGGAAGGAGAGTTTTTAATCACCTTTTCTTGGGTAGCTGAAGATTTAACTTTCTCTGAGGTACTGGAAAACGTAGGCAGAATACCTTTACCTCCATACATTAAACGAGAATTAACCGATTCTGATAAGGAACGCTACCAAACGGTATTTGCCAAGGAAGAAGGTTCTGTTGCCGCACCTACCGCTGGTTTACATTTCACCAATGAAATTATTTCAGAATTAGCCCAAAAGAGCATTCAATCTTCACAAATAACATTACATGTAGGCGCAGGGACCTTCAAACCCGTATCATCCGATACCATGAAAGACCACCCGATGCATGCCGAATGGATTGATGTAAAAATAGTCACTCTAAAAGAATTGGCAGAAATGGAAAAGCGCATTACTCCGGTAGGAACCACCTCTATGCGCACTTTAGAAAGTTTGTATTGGTTTGGTGTAAAATGGCTATCACGAACCGAAGAAACTTCCATGAAAGAATTGATGATGTGGGACGCCTACGACCTTCCTCAACACTACTCTAAAAAGGAAGCGTTAATGGGATTGGTTGATTATTTAAAATCGCAAAACAAAAATCGTTTTATTGCTAAATCGCGACTAATTATTGCTCCTGGATACACTCCAAAAATCTGTGGTGCTTTGATCACCAACTTTCACCAACCCGGAAGCACTTTACTACTCTTAGTGGCTGCCTTGATAGGTGAAAATTGGGAAAAAGTATACGATTACGCTTTAGAAAACCACTTTAGATTTTTGAGTTATGGCGATTCCAATTATTTGAAATTCTGAGATAAGCAGCAAATCTCAGTGGCTCAATACGCTATTAAAACTCAGTAAAATCAATACTTACCCACTTAACACTTTAAACATAGGGTCATTTTAGATTTTAGACCACCCGTGACTTTTTACTTAAACCGGACATTTTTAAGCGTAAATACGGTAAAACGTATTGAATAATACACCCTACTTTTGCCCTCAAATTTTATAGCATGAAAAACATTGCCATTTTCGCATCAGGATCGGGTACAAACGCTCAAAAAATAATGGAGCATTTCGAAAATAGAGATGACGTTAAAGTACGTTTAGTATTGGTCAACAATCCGGAAGCTGGGGTGATTCAACGAGCCGATAAATTCAATGTTCCAGTCGTGAAATTTAATCGCCAACAATTTAGCAAAAGCAATGATGTAGTTGACATCTTAGTCAATTACCAAATTGACCTCGTGGTTCTCGCTGGATTTTTATGGTTAGTTCCACAAAACATGGTGGCTGCTTTCCCTAATAAAATTGTAAATATTCATCCTGCCCTTTTGCCGAATTATGGAGGGAAAGGAATGTATGGAGATAATGTACATAAAGCGGTTATTGCAGCACATGAAAAGGAAAGTGGCATCACTATTCATTACGTAAATGAACACTACGATGAAGGTGCTATAATTGCGCAATATACCTGTGAAATAAATCCGGGAGACACTTCAGATGACTTAGCCTCAAAAATTCATAAATTAGAGCACCGTTATTTTCCTCAGGTTATTGAGGATGTCATCTTAAAATAAACAGGCTATGGGCATTGATTTCAAACAAATCTTACCAGCTACCATGATTCTTTTCGCGGTAGTAGATATTATAGGTTCTATTCCATTAATCATTAGTCTACGTCAAAAAGTAGGGCATATTCAGTCTGAAAAAGCCAGTATTGTTTCGGCCATCATTATGATTGCTTTTGTTTTTGTAGGCGAAAGCATTTTGAGAATTATTGGTATTGATGTCTATTCATTTGCGGTGGCCGGGGCATTGGTCATTTTTGCATTGGCACTTGAAATGGTTTTAGGAATTACACTATTTAAGGAAGACGCGCCTGAATCGGCAGCGGTATTCCCATTGGCTTTTCCTTTAATTGCAGGCGCAGGATCATTAACCACTATTCTTTCTTTAAAATCAGAATTTGAAACCGTCAATATTGTAATTGCCATTATCATCAATATTGTGGTGGTTTACTTGGTATTAAAGTCTTCCGATAAAATTGAAAGAATTATTGGGCAGAATGGTATTCTAATTATCCGTAAAATATTTGGGGTAGTGTTGTTAGCTATTGCTATCAAATTATTTGCCTCAAACGTTCCGCTATTATTGGATCAATAATTTAGGTTTGTAGGTATGGGAATTAAGTCTGTTTTTGGAAAGGTCTATGCCAGTATTTTGGTAAGCAAACTGCGTAAAACAGTTGAAGAGCCTATCAAACACCAAAGCAACATTCTTAAAGAGTTAATTGCCCAAGGAAAGAAAACCCAGTTCGGTAAAGATCACAACTTTGATTTCATTCAAAACTATGAAGCCTTTAAAAAAGCGGTTCCCGTACGCGACTATGAGGGTTTACGCTCCTATATTGACCAAGTTGTAAAAGGAAAGGAAGATATTATTTGGCCTGGACGTCCTGCCTATTTCTGTAAAACTTCGGGAACCACTTCTGGCGCTAAGTTCATTCCTATTTCTAATGAATCGGTAGCCCATCATGTGGATGCTGCAAAACTGGCTTTATTGTGCTATGTACAGGAAACCGGTAAAGCCGATTTCATTGATGGAAAAATGATTTTCTTACAAGGGAGTCCTGATTTAACAGATCTACATGGAGTGCCCTTAGGCCGCCTTTCAGGAATTACTGCGCATTGGGTTCCTTCGTATTTGCAAAAGAATCGTTTGCCTTCATGGAATACCAATATGATTGAAGATTGGGAAACCAAAGTAAATAAAGTGGTTGATGAAACCCTAAACGAGGACATGCGCTTAATCAGTGGAATTCCTTCATGGGTTCAAATGTACTTTGAGCGTTTAATTGCTAAATCAGGTAAGGAAAACGTTGCTGAAATATTTCCGAAATTTTCACTTTTTGTACATGGGGGAGTAAATTACCAACCCTATGAAGCTATTTTCAAAAAGTTAATTGGCAAAACCATTCCCGCTATTGAAACCTATCCATCTAGTGAAGGTTTTATTGCATTTCAAGACACCCAAACACAACCAGGATTGCTCTTAAATGTAGATGCAGGAATGTTCTTTGAATTTATTCCAGTAAGTGAATTTGGCAATGAAAACCCTACTCGAATTTGTTTAGAGCAAGTGGAATTGGGTGTTAATTATGCCCTAATTCTAAACACGAACGCAGGACTTTGGGGTTATAATATTGGCGATACGGTTGAATTTGTTTCGTTGAATCCGTATCGAATAAAAGTAACTGGAAGAATCAAACACTTTACCTCTGCTTTTGGAGAGCATGTAATTGCCGCAGAAGTAGAAAGTTCATTGCAAGAAGTCATGCCTCAATTTGATATGGAGGTTCGTGAGTTCCATTTAGCGCCACAAATCAAACCGGAAGAGGGATTACCGTACCATGAATGGTTTATTGAGTTTGAAAGATTGCCGGCTAATATGGATGCTTTTAGATTAAAACTGGATCAAACGCTACAAAGTAAAAATCCATATTACAAGGACTTAATTACTGGAAACGTTCTTACAGCATTAAAAATCACCGTGATCAAAAAAGATGGTTTTATGCTAATGATGAAAGATCGAGGCAAACTAGGTGGGCAAAATAAAATTCCACGTTTGGCAAATAACCGAGAATTGGCCGAAGAGCTTTTACCCTACGCTAAGTAAACTATCTTGCTAGCGTAATGTAACCTCTTTGACTGTATGGAACATTTCTGTGGTCGCAATAGTTTAAAATGTAATAATACGTTCCATCAGGAGCTTCCATCCCACTTTTCTCAATCGTACCATCCCAATATTGCCCATTAGATTCTAGCGTATAAATCAATAAGCCCCAGCGATTATAAATTTCTACTTCATAACAAGTGGCACCCATAATTTCAATTCCCCAACCGTCATTAATTCCATCTCCATTTGGTGAAAACACGTTTGAAACCTCAGGCTCTTCACACTCTTCAGCCAAAATAACCACGTGGTTAAATGCACTTGCACAGGGTGCTGCAATAGTTTGCAAATAGTAAGAGGAGTTGGTTTCAATAGTTGTTACTAAAGTATCTCCTATATGAACGGGGCTCCCATTTAAAGACTTATACCAATAAACCGTTTCACCACCACCGTCTGCAGCATACATTACCGGTGTATTCACACAAACAATGGAATCCACATTTACCGTAGGTATGGGCAAATCATTCTCCACCACCACCACCTGAATAGAATCTGAAGTAGTAATACATCCCGCGCTATCTATGGCTACCATCCAGTACACACCCGATTCATATACCGAAATCTCTTGCGTTTGCTCGTTCCCAGGATTCCATTGGTAACTATTAAACAAGGTATTATTTGCCGAAAGCAAAGCCGTATCTCCCTCGCAAATCGTATCCTTTCCATTTACTGAAATAGAAGTGGTTAAAGAGGATTGGGTAATTTGAACCGGTCCTGTCATGGCTTTACACCCATTGGTATCTACCACCGAAAGTGAAACTTGGCCAGAATTATTTTGGGTATAAGATATTCCAGTATCACCCGATGGCATCCATAAATAACTGGCCATTCCGGGGTTTCCGGTTAGTGTTAAACTATCTCCTTCGCAAAAGCCAAAAAATGAATTTGTTATGGCTACTGGAACCGTAATTTGATTTACGAGATACGGATAAGGAACACTAGTACATCCATTTGTATCGGTCACAATTAATTCATACAATCCAGGTTGCGTAATCGTAATATTTGGAGTAGTTTGATTACCTGGCAACCACTGATAACTAGTTAATCCAGGAATACCTTCAATAACCAAACTGGAATCGGCACAGAGAACCCCATTACTCGAAATTCCCGATATAGGTGCATCATTCACTAACACGCTAAACGAATCCGATCGGGTAACACAACCCGAAGAATCAGTAGCCACCAGAGCATAGGTTCCTGTTTCGGTTACTGGATAATTCATTACTGAAATATTACCTGGCATCCATACATAAGAGGTAAACCCTTGTATTACCGGATTTAACCAAACGGTATCCCGCTCACAAATTACACTGTCACCCACCTGCAACACGGTGGTGGATGAATCACTTTCATTGACAATAAATGGATCACCAATACTCAAACATCCGTTGGTATCCGATACATTCAAAGAATACGAACCCGGTTGACTCACCACAATAGAAGGAGTGGTTTGCCCTCCTGGCAACCAATAATACGTACCATTGGGACTTTGATTCGTATCTGCAAACAACTCAATTTGATCGCCATGACAATACCCTAAAGAGGTGTTTAGTAGATCAGAATTCACATCAATTTTACTAATAGTAAAAGGAGGCGAAGTACCAGCACAACCTTGGGCATCCACAATGCTTAAAGTATACGTTCCAGAGTCAGTTACTGTAATGTTTTGAGTGGTATCATTATTAGGCATCCATGTGTAACTCACCATTCCTGGAGGACCTTCCAGTACCACAGAAGAATCAGCACATAAAACTCCTTGAGGTACAATTTGAGCAGCAGGATTACCTGCATGAATAGTAATACTTGCCGTGGTGGTTATATTACAAGAAACGATAGAACAAGAGTAGGTTCCCGGAGAGGTAATTACTTGCACTGGATTAGTTCCGGATAAAGGTGCATTCCAAGTAACCGTAGCTCCTGAATTTGCTTGAATGGTTAACAGCGTACTTGCACCAGGACATAAAACGGTATCGCCCACAGCAATTAATTTTGGAGTGGTATATTGGTATAAGGTGATGGTATTAGAAACTAATCCGCAACTATCAGCATCATTCACTACGGTAAAATATTGCCCCGGATCTGTAACAGTTACAGTTGAGCCTCCAGCTACTGGTCCATTTGGACCTTCCCAGGCATTTCCTGCAGAACTACTACTCGTTAAGGTCACCGATGAATTTGGACAAATCACATAATCAGAAGCCGTAATGGTGGGCTGTGGTTTAAGTGTTACTTGAATTGTATTGCTGATTGAAAATTGGCCAACACATCCATAACTATTGGTATCTAATTGGGTAGATTGCACGGTATATTGCCCCGCATAGATTACACTCACCGTACTATCACGACTGCCACTCACTCCAGGACCAAACCAAGTATAATTAGGTCCGCCTGTCGCATGTAAATCTGTGGAGCCTCCCGGACATAAAATGGTATTACCTGAAAGGTATAAAGGAAACGGTTGAACTATTGGTTTTGGGTTCACTTCCACGAAAACGGTTTTCGAAACAGTATGCGTATCTCGATAACAATAGTTAAATCTTACGGTAGTATCATAAATAGTGAAGGTCCCCGAAGAGTCGGCATCAAAATACCCATAGGTATCACAAAAAGTTAAATAGGGAAGCGTTGGAACACTTTGCCAAGTGGAGAACACGGTAAAAACATTATTCGACAAACAGTTTGCAGCTGCTGAAGGATTACTAATACTATCATACAACTGAATGGTAAATGCATCCGGAAAACATACCTCCAAAGTGTCTTTTGCCTCAATCTGTAAATTAAACGGAGGCAATGGTAAATTTTCCTTTACCAACACATTATTACTCTCTATGCATCCATGTTCATTTTTTACAGTAAAAGTGTACGTCCCCGTTGTGGAAACAATAACTGTAGAATCATAAACATTGCCGGTTAAGGCACCACCCGACCACCAAATGGAATCATTGATGCCAAAACCTCCTCCGGTTAACAAAGTAGTATCGGGAGAACATAACTGAACATCGGTAGTAACCACATCCTGAGTATTAAAATGCTTTCCATCAGAAATATGGGGTTTGGCGGGTTTTAAATGAATCACTACGTAAATTGAATCTGTCCATGAAAAACAACCACTTCCATGAGTTACGGTTACAGAATGATATCCAGTAGTAGATGCCACTGAACTAGTTGAACTTGAACCATTACTCCATACATAAGTCAAACTAGGGGTAATAGAAACGCAAATACCCGCATTGACAGAAAGGTTAGCTTGCTCGCACGCAAAAATGGTATCTACACAATTTGAAATGCACAAGTCAGGTATATCTCTGACACAGGATGAGCCGGAACGCATGAAATAATCCAGAGGCTCTCTATTCACGTCAAAACCATTGAGTATAAACATATCCTTGTTTCCTTGTGCACTCATAGTCCTATAACTACCATAACTTAAATCACCACAATAACCATTATTGGTTGCGCAGCCTGAAGGAGTCCAAAACTGAACGTTAGATGGACTAAAGCTGGAAGATACAGGAACATTTAAACTATTTTCAAAACTACCTACGGCATGTATTTCTCCCGTTGAACTAACTCCTACTCCATAACACCTATCAATGGACACGCCTCCTATATGACGGCTATAATTCCAAGTTCCGTTGGCGTCAATTTTAGAAACAAAAACATCCTCATCTCCCATACTTAAGAAATTTGCATCCCCATAAGTATCCGAAAATTCGGTGAAATCACATTCAAAATGTCCTCCGATATAATAGTTCCCTGTTGCATCAACAGCAATACTTTGAGAGGTTATCGCATTATTGGAACCAAAAGCTCTTTTTTGTTGCCACATTCCAGCACTATCATACTTTGCCGTAAAAATGGTTTTAGGGTAGGTACTCGAAATGCTAGAAGCTACGCCTGTAGCAATATCATAAACACTTAAAATGCCATCAAAATCACCCGTCAAAAAACAGTTCCCGGCAGCATCCACTGCCATATCCGTGGCTACATTTGAAATTGCACCTCCCAAAGTAGTAAACCACTTTTCAGTACCCGTAGAATCAAATTTCACTAAGAAAACAATATTCTGACTTTGGTTATTATGCGTTTGATCAAAGGTTAAAGTATCACTAAACTGACCGGTAACGTATACATTACCAAAATCATCCGTTCCCAAAGACCTTCCCAAATTCGGATAGTTTCCAGTACCTGATTCTACCCATTGAAAAACACCACTAGCATTTAGTTTGGCAACAAAAATATCACTAGTTAAATTAGCTGAAGTAACAGAATGACCGCTAAAAGTAGCGGTTCCTTTAAAAGATCCAGTAATAAAAATATCACCCGCACTATTCACATCAATACCAAAACCAAAATCAGAGGCACTACCTCCTGCTTCTACCACCCACTGTAATGTACCAGAAGTGTTATATTTTGCTACGAATATGTCTTGGAGTCCATTTGAGGTAATACTGGTGGTTCCAAACGTAGCCGTTCCAGTAAAATAACCCGTAACAAAAACGTTTCCTGAAGCATCTACAACAACCGCCTCAGCTTTATCAGAACCTGGTCCACCTGCTTTTTTAGCCCAAGCAAAACTTCCGTTGTTTAGGGTTTTAGTGATCAAAATATCTGTTGATCCGGTGGCGTTTAAAAAAGTAGGTCCAAATGATCCAAATCCAGTAAAGTAACCCACCGAATAAGCATTATCACTAGGATCCATTGCAACATCAGCCGCCTCATCAATGGTGGCTCCCCCACCTTTTTGCATCCAATATTGAGAATATGTCATTTCATTACACCAGAATAAACAAAGCGTAAGACATACTTTAAGTACTATCTGAAAAGGGATGTTTTTGCTCAAAAAATTTACTTTTTTTGATGGTTATGTTTGAAGACGGTTAGTCCTTACAATAGTTGTCTTTAAATACGCAAATAAAGACTACTAAGTTAGGGGATACAAATAAAATGATACATTCTAACATTAAGCTTCAACTGCTTGAATGACTTCCGAGATCTCAATTTTTTCCATTCCAGTAAAGGGACCTTTGAACCATTGTTTATTCCCTAATTTAGAATAAGGTCTAGAAACTCCATGTGGCTCAATTATTTTTGATCCTTCGCCAGGTAAATACGGATACATTCCAAATTCCGGTACCGTAGCTCCCCAAATAGAAATCACTTTCTTCTTTAAAGCCGAAGCAATATGCATCAACCCCGTGTCATGCGTAATTACACAAGAAGACTGCTTTAATAAGGAAGCACTTTGATTAATAGAAAATTTACCCGCAGCATTAAAAACTTTGTTACTGGATTCTGCTACAATTGCCTCTCCATTATCCGCGTCTTCTGGTCCGCCCAATAAAATAACCGGCTGTTTTAGTCCATTACAAATTCCAATGATTTTATGGTTGGGTAACATCTTGCCTTCATGTTGACCTCCAATAGCAAAGGCTACAAATCCGTTTTGAAAATCGGAAGGTAATTGCGATAAGCCAACCTCATCACTCTTTGGAATAAAGTAATCTAAACCCTTTAAATCATTCACAATTCCAAAAGCTTTGGTCGTATCCATATAACGATCCACAATATGCTTATCGGGCATTTTATTTACCTTAAAATTCACCAACAACCACTTTTCAAAATTGTGTTTATTAAAAGTGAAATCCATTACTCCCAAACGTTTCTTAACATTAGTAGTACGCAAGTTTTTATGTAAATCGAAAACATAATCAAAGCGTTCTTTCTTGAGCTCTGGAATGATAGGAACAATATCCTCTTCAATTAAGTGTAACTTATCAATGTAAGGATTATTTTCAACCAAAGAAACATGCGCTCTTTTAGTTAAATAATGCACCTCCACATCCCCTTCATTTAACTGCTGTTTGATATTACGAATTACCGGAGTGGTTAATACAATATCACCAATAGAACTAAATCTTATTATGAGAACCTTTACCGTCATTACTTATAAAAATTCATTTCGTTAACGTAAGTATACACCTTTGGAGGTAAAATATATTGGACATCCTTACCTTCTGCAATCATTTTTCTTATGGTACTGGATGACACCTTCATTAAAGGAGCATCTACCATTTGCAACTTAGGGTGATTCAATAGTTGACTCACTTTTTCGAAAGTAGCTGGTTTCTCATTTTCGGTATACACTCTTGGGTATACCAAAATCTCATGGTTTTCTAAAATTACTTCATAGTTTTTCCATTTATTAAACCCTCGCAAATTATCTTCCCCCATGATTAACGTAAAGTTCTTGTCTGGATATTTCTCCGTCAAAACCGCTAAAGTATTCACCGTGTAATTAGGTTGCGGCATATCAAACTCAACATTTGAAGCTTCCAGTTTTGGGTTTTCATCCACCGCTTCTCTAACTAAAGCCAAACGATGCACATCGGACAAAAGGGTGTCTTTGGCCTTAAACGGATTTCTTGGAGTGACCACAAACCAAACCTGATCAATTTGTGGCAGTTGTGCCATATAATTCCCAAGAATTAAATGCCCCACATGAATGGGATTGAATGTCCCAAAAAACAGTCCGATGTTTTTATTTGCCATGCTTAATTATTCAAAAAATCGGTAATCAGTTGATGTACGGATTCTGTAGCTACAGTCAAGTCATCGTTAATCACAATGTGATCAAACTCATTTGCACGAGCTAATTCTTCTTTTGATTTCCCTAAACGGGTTTGAATTTTTTCTTCAGAATCGGTTCCTCTACCTCTTAGACGTTGTTCCAATACTTCAACAGATGGAGGCTGAATAAAAATTGCGATGGCTTTGTTGCCATACATTTCCTTTAAATTCAATCCACCTACCACATCGATATCAAAAATCACGGCTTGATCATTGGTCCATAATCGTTCTACCTCACTTTTCAATGACCCATAAAACTGATCTGGATATACTTCTTCAAACTCAATAAAGGAATCTTTAGAAATAGCTGCTCTAAACTCTTCGGGAGTAAAGAAATAATAATGTTCCCCATGTTTTTCTTCTCCTCTAGGATCCCTAGAGGTAGCTGAAATGGAAAACTCTAAATTGGAAATTTCCGGTAAAACCTTATTAACTATGGTTGATTTTCCTGCTCCCGAGGGCGCAGATATGATGACTAACTTTTCTTGCATTTCTACAATACGTTAAGCACTTGCTCTTTAATTTTTTCTAACTCGTCTTTCATTTGCACTACCACACGTTGAATGTCTTGATGGTAGGCCTTTGAGCCTAAAGTATTTATTTCTCTACCCAATTCTTGAGTAATGAAACCTAATTTCTTTCCAGCTACCCCACCTTGATTCATGGTCTCTACAAAGTATTTCAAGTGCGCATTTAAGCGTACTTTTTCTTCGTTGATATCCAATTTCTCGATGTAGTAAATGATTTCTTGTTCGTGACGATTCTTATCTAAATTCTCTTGATTCAATAATTCTTCAACCCCTTTGTTTAATCTGGTTCTAACAGATTCCACACGCACATCTTCAAACTTTTCAGCTTCAGCTAATAATCCGGTGATATTATCTAAACGTACTTTAAAGTCATCTTCTAAACTTTGACCTTCTACCGTTCTAAATTCAGAATGTTTAGTAATAGCTTCTTTAATCAAACCTAAAATAAACTCCCATTCTTCGGGGTCCATTTCTGGGGCTTTACTTGCCAAAACATCGGGCATTTTTAGAACTAGAGCCATCAAATCATTTGTACTTTCACCCAAAGCGCCAGCCAAATTCTTTAATTCTTGATGGTAATGTTTCGCTAAAGTAGTATTGATGGTTTGCATAGTTTCAGCAGTAGTGCCGTGAATATGCATGCTTAGTTCAATTTTACCGCGGGTAAGCTCCTTACTTAATAAAGTTCGGATATCTAATTCTTTAGACTTGAACTGACTGGGCATTTTAACGTAAACATCGGTTTGTTTACTGTTTAAAGATCGTAACTCTACGTTGTAGTTAACATCTCCTCTATTCCCCATGGCTTTCCCAAACCCGGTCATTGACTTTAGCATAAGCTTCCTTTTTTAGAAGCTGCAAAGATAAGGTTCTTTGTTCACTTAATTTGATTCCTTGTCTATTGGAATTAGCAGCTATTTAGCCGCCATGGAACTAGGTGCTTTTGGCTTTTTACTCACCAAATACACCCCACAAAAAACCAATGCGGCTGCCATTACTTGCGAGAGACTTAAAGAATCACTACCCCAAGCTATGGCAAATAAGGTAGCTAAAAAGGGCTGTAAGTATATGTAAATACTAACTACGGATGGGCTTAGTTTCTTAAGCCCATACATATTGAATAAATACGCAAAAAAAGTGGTACCTACCACTACAAAGGCAATTTCTCCGTAAATGTATGCAGGGAAGTTCGCCCAATCAAACTGAACAATTTCTCCCATTCCGAAAGGAAAAACACCTACTAAACCAAAAGTAAAAATCCACTTCACAATGGTTACGGGTTTATACTTTTCCATTAGAGGTTTTACAATTACCAAATACAGGGCATACGATGCGGCATTCACTAATACCAACATATCTCCTAGGACCGTATCTTGTGAAAAACTAGGAATTACAAGCTCGCCATTTTTATACACGGTTAGCAACACAGCACCACTCAGTCCTAAAAGAATTCCAGCAGTTTTGGTGGAGGTAATTTTATTCCGTAAAACAATGGCCGCAATGATCAATACCAAAACCGGATTGATTGTCATAATTATGGCCGCGTTAATGGGAGTGGTTAAGGATAGACCTTGAAAGAAAAATAGTTGATTTATGGCGACTCCAAAAAGTCCAGCCAAGGCTATTCGAGTCCAATCTTTTCGCTCTACCTTTTCAGAAGAGCCCATGATTATGGATAGCGACCAAAACAGAATTACCGCCCCTAAAACCCGAATAAGAATAAACCCATTTGGAGTTACAAACTCGGGCATAACATCTTTGGCTACAGTATAATTAATACCGTAAATCAAGTTGGCTGCAAAAACAGAAATATGTGCGAAAAGATTATTGTTTTTCATAGAACTGATGGGCTAAGAAAATAATAATCAAACAAGAATAACCTTATTTCTTCAATACCTTCGGCACCTTGAAGTAATCAGAATCTTTAGACGGAGCGTTTTCTAACGCTTGTGCTTTTGTAATATCCGTATGCGCCTCATCATTACGCAAGTTCAACATACCCTCAGTAACATACTTTAAAGGCTCTACCCCTTCGGTATCTACTTCATTTAAAAGGTCCATGAAATCTAAAATACGCTCCATATCCTTTTTAATAGCTTCTTTTTCTTCGCCCTTAAATTCTAACTTAGAAAGTCCTGCTACTTTGTCTACAATGCTATCGTCAATCTTCATGGTCTTCAATTATTGTTCTTCCGAATAAAAGGAATTCAGCTCATCATTCATTGCATTCCAAATTTCGTCACGCAAAGGTATTAAATCTTCCTGTTTTAAACGAGATGTTTCTCGGGGCTTTAAAATATGTACCGGAGTAACACCTGGGCGACCAGAAGCTCCAAAAAGATTATTCGATTCCAGTACAATATGTGTATTGAACATTACCACAGGTACAATAGGCGCCTTTTCATTCATCGCAATTCTGAAAGCTCCATTTTTAAAATTTGACAATTGGGGTACCTTGGGTTTTATACCACCTTCCGGAAATATAGCTACCGAATACCCTTTGGCTAATTTTTCTTGAGCCAATTTAAAAGCTAAAATAGAATTATGGGTACTGGAACGGTCTACAGAAATATTTTGTCCAGAAGTAAAGAAACGTCCAAACATTGGGAACTTTCGTAACGAAGCCATTCCAATAAAAACAAAGAAATCAGGAATTATTCCATACATCAAAAACGTATCAATGTATGATGCGTGGTTAGCTACGATAACATACGGAGGTTTGGGTAAATTTTCTTGACCGGTAATGGTTAACTTAATTCCTGATAAAAAGCGAACTACATTACCCCATCGTACTTGCCACTTAAAACTCTCAGGCCAACGTTCTTCTTTAGCCAATAAATAAAGGAAAATGGGATAGAAGGGAATGAGCGTTACAAAGAAAATTGCCAGGACGTATACTTTATACGTTACCCAGAAAAACTTCTTAATCATCGGTTTTACCTCCAGGAATAGCTACCCCACCAGATACAATGAATTTCATTACATCGGCCGATGAAGCATCAATAGGACTAATATTTTCTTTGTCTACAATAAACACATTACCACTAAACGCATAGGAATGGGGTAAATAAACAGCCACCTTACTTTCACTTAAACCTAAACTCCCTAGGCTTTCTTGGGTAATGAATCCTAATTTCTCAATATTAGATTCTTTACTCAATTTCACTAAAACCGGATAATCGAATTTTCGTTTTTCGCCTACAAATGCAGAAAGCAAATCTTTAATGGCTGAGTATATTGTACGGAGTAATGGAAGTCTTTTTAAAATGGCCTGAAACCAATCATTTAATGTACGGGCAATAAGTGTATTCCCCAGCAATCCAATAAACGTAATAGCCGCAAAAAGAATAATCACCCCTGAACCAGGGAAAGGATGATAGGGCAGGATTTCGTCTACCCAAACAAACATTTTGTAAACAATGTAAACGGTAAGCATTACTGGCACCACCAGCAATAAACCCTGAAAGAATAAAGAGATAATCTTTCTCATGCTTACATCAATTTATTTCAGTGAATCACGCACTTTTTTACGCAACCCCCTAACCACCAAATCATACGAATGATCAATCAACTCGTACAATAATTCATCGGTTACAGAACCATCGGTTAAAACCGTGTTCCAATGCGTTTTATTCATGTGATAACCAGGTTGAACACCTTCATTTTCTTCACGTAATCGAACGGCATATTCTGGATCACATTTTAGATTGATACTGGAAAATTTTTCCATTCCAGTAAGGGCAAACATTTTACCGTGTACCTTGAATACCAAAGTATCTTGATCAAAAGGAGTGGTTTCTGAGGTTGCCGCTTTTGACAAACAATATTCTCTGTATTCTTCGATATTCATTATTTCAATGGAATTTTTTTAGAACTCTTAATGGTTGATAAAATTACGTTAGTTTTTAGCTGCCCAATCACTTCAATTTTAATCAGTTTTTCATTAATCAACGTATCCAAACCACGTACATCTTTCACCACCGCTCTTAGCAAGTAATCAAAGTCACCAGTTACTTGCACACATTCAATTATTTCTTCAATATCTTGAATACTAGAAGTAAATTTATGCGTAGCATTTTCTATTTGACGCGCCAAAGTAATTTGAATGGTCACATTCAAACCGAACCCTAGTTTAGAAGCATCAACTTCTGCATGGTAGCTTTTTAAGATCTTAGCCTTTTCTAATTTTCGAACACGCTCTAACGTAGGTGCAGGTGAAAGTCCAATTAAATTAGACAAATGCAGGTTAGTAATACGTCCGTTTTCTTGCAATACATCTAGTATCTTTTTATCAATTGCATCAATTACGTGTTCCATATCTATTTTGTTAATCAGTTAAAGTCATTTCGTGAAGTATTGGTCGTGATGGCGTTGCATCATTCTCAATAGGTGCGGTTTGTAAATTCATAAAATACATTCCGTCTTTTATTGTATCCTTCACAAACACAAATTCGGAAATTGTGCAATGAAGTCGTTTAGTATCTGGATACCCCCAAAACGCTTTATGCGCTTTCAGCTCTCCGTTATCTTGTTCTCTATCTACTGATGGGGTATCAATTAATAAATGCTCCACCCCTATTTCATTCAACCAAGCCGCTGCCTGCCATTCCATATAGGTAGGATTGGTATTTGAATAGTTAGCCGACAATTTATTTCCCACATTAGGAAGTGTTCTAATCACCAATGCTTTTGGTGATTTTCCATGTAACAATTTCATTAATTGTTCCTTCCCAATAATTCTATCACCGTCTTTTTGTACTGGATCAACACTAACTACCTCTGTAATGAAATAATGTTCTTTCATTTCTGCATTCACCGAAAAAACAGTTTCATGAATATGCCCCATACTTTCGGTATGCGTAACATGCGAATGCGGATTAAAAAAGATGTTTCTAAAATTTACGGAGCTTCCTTTTTCTACTGATCCAATGAAATCGCCATCTTGAACAGGCTTGATTTCTGGAGCATCTAAATACCATGCTTGAACACCTTGATTTCCTCCCATTGGAATAGAAATATCATGAAACTTGTTCAAATCTACTTGATACGATTGACCCTGATGTGGCACTGTTATTTGCAAGACAAAAAATTTTAGCCCTGCAAAATATAATTTTTTAATCAATCACAAAGAGGTCCGATGATATTTTATCAGCTAAATACTTACCTTCTGTAGACAGTGTATAGGAAACACCATCAAAAAGAACATGTCCAGACCTTACATATGGGGTAATAGAAGAATTAAGAATGTTTTGAAATTTGTCGCCAAATTGCGTTTTTATTTGGCGGGTCTCAATTCCCCAAATGGTTCGTAATCGGGTAAGCACATATTCATTGAATTGGTCATTTATTGACAAATTCTCAATCTCCGAAGGAAGTTTCTCCTCCTTTAGCAGTTTTGTATACTTCATATTGGAAGCCACATTCCAACTACGTTCTTTACCATTAAAAGAATGCGCAGAAGGGCCAATTCCGACATACTTTTTACCCAGCCAATAAGCAGTGTTATGCCCACTATAAAAACCAGGTTTACCGAAATTTGAAATTTCATAATGATCAAAACCTTGCGCTTGAGTAGCGTTCATCAAGTACTCAAATTGCACATTATAGTTGCTGTCTTTTTCAGTTTGTACTTGATGCGTTTTCACCAAATGACCAAGATGCGTTTGATCTTCAATGGTTAACCCGTAAGCCGAAAGATGTGGCAGATCCAAATCAAAAAACGTTTGCAAATTAGAATGCCATTGCTCCATGGTCATATTCGGAATTCCATAAATCAAATCCATAGTAATATTGGTAATTCCTATTTCTTTAGCCCATGTCAATCCATTTATGGCCTCTTCACTATTGTGGGCTCTATTCATGAATTTAAGATGTTCATCAACAAACGACTGCACCCCTATACTTAATCGATTAATTCCATAACTCTTCCACGCTTGAAGGTTCTCTTTGGTCAAATCATCTGGATTGGCCTCTAACGATATTTCAGCATCCTTACTTACTTCGTGAATTTGCCTTACCTCATCAATGAGTTCTCCAATTAAATGTGGGGGAATGGCCGAAGGTGTTCCTCCACCAAAATAAATGGTTTCAATTAATTCAGAATCTACGTAGTCTGCACGTAAGCGCAACTCTACCTTCATGGCATACACCAATTGGGTTACATTTCTGAAATTGGTTGAAAAATGAAAATCACAGTAGTGACACGCCTGTTTGCAAAACGGAATGTGAAAGTAAATACCAGCCATTACACGGAGAAAAATCTAGATTTAGTGATTTTGTTT
Organism: uncultured Flavobacteriales bacterium; assembly: GCA_913057875.1. GTDB lineage: Bacteria > Bacteroidota > Bacteroidia > Flavobacteriales_G > Salibacteraceae > CAJXZP01. Next base: position 2,327 of record CAJXPI010000017.1, on the reverse strand, counting down.
TAGCTCAATTCTAAAGGTAGTCCCTTTATCTTGTTCGCTATGTTTTACCCAAATTTTACCGTTGTGGTATTCTTTGACAATTCTTTTAGATAAGGAAAGACCCAGTCCCCAACCTCTTGCTTTAGAGGTAACTCCGGGTTGAAAAACTTCTTTCCGTTTATTATACGGAATTCCTTTACCAGTATCTGTAACTTCAACCACCGTTTTTTCAGCTTCACATTGCACGGTTATGGTAATTTTCCCCTTTCCTTCCATGGCATCAATTCCATTTTTTACTAGGTTTTCAATTACCCAATGGAATAATGGTTCGTTAATAGGAGAAACCACATGTTCGTTGTTCATTCCTTCGAGTTCAAGCACCACCTTTTTAGGAGTTCGAGTACGGAAATAGGTAACAAATTGCTCTAAGGATTGGTATACATTTTTCTCTTCTAAATGGGGCTTGGCGCCAATTTTTGAAAAACGATCGGTAATCATATTTAAACGCTCCACATCCTTTTCCATTTCCACAATCATACTCTCATCCACATTCTTCATGCGCATTACATCCATCCACCCCATCAGCGAGGACAATGGAGTTCCGAGTTGATGGGCGGTTTCTTTAGCCATCCCCACCCAAACATTATTTTGCTCCGACCTTCTGAAAATACTGAACAGCCAATATCCAATCAGAACAAATAACATGACCACTCCAATTTGAACAATGGAATAATACTTTAAAGTCTTCAACAAATCAGAATCTCCATAGTAAATGGAATTAATCACACCTTCATCTAAATCTACCAGAATAGGATCATTTTCTGAGCGCATACCGTCTAAAGCAGACTGCAACATAACCGAATCAGCTAGAATTTCGGGCTTCATCAAATTACTGGCTATCACAGAATCTCCACGTAAATAAATTACGGGAGTAGACGAAGCCATAGATATAATGTCCTCTACAAACCCGGCATGTATATCATTGAACATATCACGCAATTCATCCAAAATTCTAGAATCTTTGTAGTACATATACAAAAACTCATTTTCAAAGTAGTTAATGTCAATACGTTTTCCAGAAGCTTTCATAATAACCAAAACGGAATCAAGAATTCTCTTATTTTCTTTCTTAACCGGTTGAATTTCCTGTTTTGACATACCCAGGGTATCAATAACACCCATTACATTTCTGAATGAATTAATCTCCCCTTGCTCATTGATAATAATAATGGGAATAGTGGTGTTATCTTCAATAATATCAACCGCCAAATTTGACCCTCCAAAACTGGTATTGGATTTGGAAAAACTTTCGGTTGCCTTAGCCCAGAGCTTAATTTTGCCTTCTTCTACCTTTGCTAATTCTTGAAATAAATTTTGAGCCCGAACTAATCTACCCGCCCTTCCTTCAATTGCTCCAGCCCAGAGCTCTACTTTCTTTTTTTCTTCTTTTGAAAGTTGCCTTACCAATCTACTGGAATAGAAAAAAGATACCCCCACAATAATCAAGGCGGCTATTACCAAAATTCTTTTTAATAAAGATTTTCGAGAGTATATATTGCTTTTATTAACTAATTCATTCATGGAATGGACCTAAACGAGTATTTTGAGAATTTATTAGCGGTAGATTAATAATCATCATCCTCCACATCCCATTCTTCAAAATCGTCTTTTTTCTTTTTCTTCTTTTTCTTTTTCAGAATTTTCCCCAAGATAGTAGAATCTTGCTTTACGGTATCCGTTTTTACAATACTGCCTGTGTCTTCTTCTCCAAATTCGCCTAAATCTACATCATATTGAAAGGTATCAGCTTTAGGAGCTACAATTACGGAAGTATCTTTTTTAAACAAACCCACTTCCTCTTTCAAAATAGACTTCATCTCCTTTAACTCCTTGGAAGAAGATAGGTTAATTATTTTTTTAGACCCAAATTTATCCACATCCACTACCACCTCTCCTTTCTTGGTGTATACATGCAGATACATATTCCGGTTACCATTAGCATCATCTTCTATAAAACCATAATCATCCTTAATCGGTTCCTTTTTGCCAATAACATTATTCAAATTAAAGTTCATGTAATAATCCATCTCATTAGAAAAAGAATGCGTTCCTTGCATTCCTATATTCAAAGCAGATGATTTAATCATCATTCCAGGAATGGTAATCAACTCATCTTTTATGGTAATATGGTTGCTAATTGTATCAAATTTGATATGATGCAACCGTTTTTCAAACAGTTCCAAATTAACAAACATTGCCACAACCTTATTGCTTTCCACTTCCTTAGGAATAGTATATAACCTGTCTCTTATACACATCTCCGAGCCCACGAGACTCCTGAGCATCTC
>CAJXPI010000016.1 GCA_913057875.1 uncultured Flavobacteriales bacterium | reverse complement strand
GCTCGGAGATGTGTATAAGAGACAGATTAAATTTCGTTCGCCAGTCAGCAAAGAAGTAAATGCTCCAATGATACTGTGCCCAACAAAAAATTGTTTATTGTACTCCTTTCCCTCCTGATTTATGAAATATGCACGAACCACACCTGTCTTTAAAAAAGCAATTTTACGAGCCCTCTTATCCTCCTTTGCGAAGTATTCGTTTTTTACAAGTTTTTCAGCTTTAAAGTATGGCCATATTTTATCCCAAGTTGCTTCCTCCAAATTTGATATCGAATTGAAATAATCTTTTAGTTCGTTCATTAATTCTATAGTTGGAAGAAACTCATACTACACCGCTTTATGATCTATTCTGTCTCGAAAATTAATATTTCGAAAGCATAGAACCGAATTAATGCGTGATTTTTTTGTCTTCAATACCTTCAAAGACATTCAATAACTCTCGTGAACTAATAAATTTTTGGATAGTTTAAATCTGGTGTTTTACTTTTCCTTGTTAAAGACATCTTTTTTAACGGAACAAGAGTGAACAACTTTATTTTCCCATTTCTGAGAATATTAAATACATCCGTTTTTTTCGTGGTTTTTATTCGGTTTTTTTATCTATTAATTTAATCAGATAATTCCATTGAGAACTATCCATTGGCAATTTTGACTTCTTTTGATTCCATTTATAAGCAACGGAGCATTCCAAACAAAATTCAAGATAAGTTATTAGTTCTCTTTGTTCATTGTAAAATAAAATCCCATGACGCGGAACGTAACATTCGGATTCCTGGTAATTTCCATCAAAGATCGGGTGGGGATTTAAACTTATTTCCAATTCTGCAATTTCAGAGTTAGATAACAAATACGATTGAAGTATTCTTGAGGTGTCAACGCCCGTTTTTGAAATAATAGTTCTTGGTATTCCCAATCTTAAAAGCTTCTCTCTTCAAGTTGCTCAGGTGGCGCATCCTCCGGCAAAATGTCGTTTGGCCAATAACCTGGCTGAGGAGGCCTTAAGGTTATTAATTGTGCCTGGAATATCTCTAAACTTTCTGGTACAACTTTTCTCTTTGCTGGGTTTTGATAACTAAACATTAGACAACTTATTATAACAGTAATCCACATTGTAAAAAAATTATTTTTTTCCGAATTTTCAGCATGCTTAATAATGGATCATTACACACCACCAGTGCTATACCTCATTTGCTTTTTAATAGTTTTTTTTAATTAAATTTCAATATCCAAATAAAACCAAGAATTAGTCAATCAATAAGAAAATCCAAAAGTTAGCATTTTGAGCCTCTTAATATACACCATGAAATTTTAGGTGCCAGTTTTGATTATACTACACTTCTTTCAGTCCAAAATTAGCGATTATTTTTCCACCACCTAAGATCAAAAGAAACAAGCTTTAGTTCATTGCTTCATATCTTTTTATTTAAATAAAGTCTTAGCCAAAAGCTTTCAATTAAAGCAAATAAAACCTAATGCGAATGCTCTGCTTCTTCTTTCTTTAATTCAGCCAACAAATAATAAGCCCCTTTGGTTGCAAACTTCTGGTTCTTTTTAAATGGTTCTAATACAATCACCTCTATATATCCTCTGTCCGTAACGCCAACCTTTACTTCTACCGGAAAGAAATCCCATTTCAACTCCTCGCCCACTTTCATTTGCACGGCAGTAAACACATAAAACCGATCTCCCTCACGAACTACTCCGCCTTCGGGCAACGCCAATGTTTCTTGGTTATCTACCAAAATGCGTCCCTGAATATACATTCCGGGTAATAAAAATCCTTTCTTGTTTTCTATCTCGGCATGCAAATGCACGGCCTTAGGGTCTTCTTCAAAGTTTTTCCCTACCGTATAAATTTCAGCCTTAATTTCTTCTCCTTCATTCCCTTCAACCGTAAACACAATGGTTTGTCCTTCTTTTACTTTGGCAACATCTTTTTCATACACCATAAAGTCAGCATGCACGTGGTCAATGTTTACAATATCAAACAGCTCTTTTTGCGGAGCTACATATTGACCCATTTTCACTTCTACCTTACGCACAAATCCACTAATGGGACTCTTAATTTTAATATGCTCGGTAATATGGCCATCCAGTATAGAGGTACTGGCAAGGTGTAATAAACGTAGCTGCGCCTCTAAGCCCAACACCTTACCATTTACACTTTGATACTCTGCTTGTATTTTTTGAAATTCCTTACCTGAACCTACCTTTTCATCATACAAACGTTTTTGTCTATCGTATTCATTCTTCAGGTATTCTCTACGATTCCACTCCGTTACATAATTGGTTTGCAACTCAATTAAATCAGGATGACTTATGGTAGCCAAAACTTCTCCTTTTCCAATAGGCTCTCCTTCAATCACCATGATTTGGGTAATGTTTCCGCCAATGACTGAACTCACCAGAGCCTCATTTTGTGGCGGCACTTCTAATTTCCCGTTAGATGCTACATAGCCCGATAATTGCTTTAGTTCTAGCGTTCCGGTTTCAATTTCCATAGAGGCCATTTGACCTAATGAGAAACGTACCTTTTCGGCTCCCTCTTCATGATGATGCCCCTGATCAGTGTTGGTTATACTGGAACAGCTAGCCAATAACAATGCTGCCCAAATGCTGATGAATAAACTATATTTTAAATTTTTCATTTTCCTTTTTTTAACGAACTCCTAATAAGAATTCTAAATTCACAACGGCTTGATTATACCCGTTTAATGCCTCTAAATAATCAATCTTCACGTCTAGTCCTTGCGTTAACCCTTGAAAGTATTCTACATAACCAATAGCGCCATTGGTATAACTTTTTTGGGCGCTTTCTATAATTAAATCGGCTTGTTGCAAGGCCGTAATTTTGTAAAACGAAACGCTACGACTGTACTTTAAAACCAACTGTAATTGTTGCTGATACTCACTTTGCAACGCATGTTGAAAATAGGCAGTTTTGGTTTGTTGCATTTCATATTTCAACTCTTTGGTTTGCACATTGGCTTTATGCGATCGGTAAAAAATGGGAATAGCCACTCCAGCCTGAACACCTTGAAAACGTTTGCTTCCACTAGCCAAGCTTCCGTTTTCTAGAATCATACCGGTCATAGATTGATTAAAATATCCTAACCAAATATCAGGTAAGGTTTTGGCCACCTCTACTTCTTTCTCTGCTTTGGCAATTTCTATTTGCTGTACCGAATACAACCACAAAGGATTTTGTTCCAATAAATTAGAATCCATAATAGCTACCAAGCTGGGTTCTGCTAATTTATTGGGCATAAAATGCACATCGGTGGTATCGTTAATTAACAGCTGCAATTTGCGTTCTTGAATAGCAATATCCGATTCAATTAACACCAATTGATTTTCAATATTTAAAGCCTTAGCTTCGGCACTAACCATTTCTAAATACGTTGACGCTTCTACTTCATACCGCACCTTGGCAGCGCGGGCAAACTCTGTATACAAGGATTGTTGAAATTCTAACTGCTCTTTCTTTTCCAGTAAAAAAGCCAATTCATACCACGAAGTTTTAATGTTTCTAATCAGTTCGTTTTGAATCACTGCTAATTGGGCTTCACTATTTTCGGTACGTAATTCAGCCAATTGTTTTTGCTTAGAATACACCGTAGGAAACGTAATATTCTGATTAATTTGAAATGCAAAATCGTTATGGTAACTGTTGTATTGTCCGTACTGGATGCCAAAATCAGTCTTACCCAAATTTATTGCCTGACGCTTTCCTAGCTCTTCTACCTCTACGTTTTTAGTAGCGTTAATCACAAACCCATTATTGGCTAGTCCACGATTAATCACCTCATCCAAGCCGCCTAAAGTTTGACTTTGTCCTATTCCAGTAACCGAAAACGTTACCAATAAAACCAACACATCCGCGCCCTTTAGTACAGGCATACTCCTATTCTCCATCCAATGATATAATATGGGTAAAACAAATAAAGTGAGAAATGTAGCGGTAATCATTCCGCCAATAACTACAGTGGCTAAAGGTTGCTGAATTTCTGCTCCAGCCGAGGTAGAAATAGCCATGGGCAAAAATCCAAATACATCGGTTAAAGCCGTTAATAAAATGGGCCTAATTCTACGTTTCGCTCCCGTTTTTATTCTATCTAGTAAAGGAAGTTCTTCATGGGCTTTTAATTCATTCCATCCGCTTATGAGCACCAATCCGTTAAGCACCGCCACACCAAAAAGCACAATAAACCCAACCCCGGCCGAAATACTAAATGGCATATCTCTTACCCAAAGCGACAACACACCACCCATGGCCGCTAGCGGAATAGCCATAAAAATCATGGCGGTTTGTTTCATGGACTTCAAGGCAAAGAAAATCAACACAAAAATCAATCCCAACGCAATAGGAACTACTAATTTTAATCGCTCGGTAGCGCGTTCTAAATTTTCAAATGCCCCTCCGTATCTAATGTAATATCCCGGAGGCAATTGCAATTCGGCATCTAGTTTTTGCTGGATCTCTTCTACCACCGATTGGATGTCTCTACCCCGCACATTGATTCCAACATAGGTTCTTCTATTGGTATTGTCGCGACTAATTTGCATGGGGCCATTTACGTAACTAATGTCGGCTATTTGCTGTACTGGAATTTGATTTCCGTTAGGTAAAGGGATAAACAAATTACGCACATCATCAATACTTTGACGTTGCGTATTTTCTAAGCGAACCACCAAATCAAAGCGTTTCTCGCCTTCAAAAATCACTCCCGCTTTGCTGCCTGCAAAGGCCGTTTGAATCATCAAATTCACATCGGCAATATGTAACCCATACTGTGCCATTTTACTGCGGTTGTAATTAATGGTGATTTGCGGTAACCCCGATGTAGCCTCTACCTTCATATCTGCCACACCTTGCACGCCCGAAATGATGCTTCCCATTTCCTCGGCTTTATTAGCTAAAACCTCTAAATCCTCTCCAAATAGCTTTACCGCCACATCTTCACGTACTCCGGTAATTAATTCGTTAAAGCGCATTTCAATGGGTTGGGTGAATTCATAGTTCACTCCTGGCACCAGTAACACCTGCGCTTTCAGTTCCTGAATCAATTTCACTTTGGTCATTCCTTCGCGCCATTCGTCCTCGGGATTTAAAATAGCAAAACAATCGGCAATATCCATTGGCATTGGATCTGTGGGTACATCAGCTACCCCAATTCTACAAATTACTCGTTTTACTTCCGGTACATTTTCCTTGATAAGTTGTTCAATTCGAGTGGTGATTTTTACCGTTTCAGATAAGGAACTACCGGGTTTCAAAATGGCGTGAAAAGCGATGTCTCCTTCATCTAATTTCGGAATAAACTCACCCCCCAATTGAGTAAAAACCCATCCTGATCCTCCTAGAAGTAAAACGGATCCCGTAACTATCCATTTGGCGTGTTTTAAAGCATTCGCCAAAGCCGTTTCATAGATGAGCTCTATTTTATGCACCAGTTTATCTCCAATAGACCATTTAGCGCTAGGATTCACTTTTAAGAACCATGCCGACATCATAGGAACATAGGTTAAACATAAAATCATAACGCCCATCATGGCAAACATGAAAGTAAGCGCCATGGGTTTAAACATCTTTCCCTCTACTCCTTGTAACGCCCAAATGGGAATAAAAACAATAAGAATAATAAGCTGCCCAAAAAAGGCAGATTTCATCATTTTGGTACTGGATTCAATAGCTACTTCGTCTTTTTGCTCTTGATCCATCTCGGGTTGCAAGCGTAGTTTTTGCACCAAAAGAAAAACCGTCCCTTCTACAATGATCACGGCTCCATCAATGATAATTCCGAAATCAATAGCGCCCAGACTCATTAAGTTTGCCCAAACCCCGAAGTAGTTCATTAATATAAAAGCAAATAACAAACTCAAGGGTATGGTAGATGCCACAATTAATCCACCACGCCAGTTTCCGAGTAATAAAACCAGAATAAAAATTACAATTAACGCCCCTTCAATCAGGTTGGTACTTACTGTGTTAATGGTACTGGATATCAACTTACTTCGCTCTAAGAAAGGTTCAATGGTTACTCCTTCGGGTAACGACTTCTGAATCTCAGCCATGCGCTCCTTCACCGCATTAATTACTTGGTTAGAATTGGCGCCTTTCAGCATTAAAATCATGCCACCCACAGCTTCACCCTTTCCATCTTTGGTTAAGGTTCCGTACTTGATAGCTCTGCCGTATTGAACCTGAGCCACATCTTTAATAGTTAAAGGAAATCCATCGGTATTCTTTACTACAATGGCTTCGAGGTCTTCTAAACTTCTGGCTAAACCTTCACCTCTAATGTAATTGGCTCGGTGATCTTTTTCAATGTAGGCGCCACCAGAGTTTTGGTTATTAGATTCTAAGGCCTCAAAAATATGGGCCATCGTAATATTATGCGCTTTGAGTTTAGAAGGGTCTACCGCTACCTCGTATTGTTTGATATCTCCTCCAAAGGCATTTACTTCAACCACACCGGGAACCATGGCCATTTGCCGTCTAATAATCCAGTCTTGCATGGTACGTAAATCGGCCGAGGAATATTTATCCGCAAAGGCTTCATTTACTTCCAAAGAGTACTGGTAAATTTCACCCAATCCAGTAGATATTGGCCCAACAAAGGGAGTTCCAAACCCGGTAGGTATAGCCTCTTTTACTTCGGTTAGCTTTTCAGCTACCAGTTGGCGCGGTAAATAGGTTCCCATATCGTCATTAAACACAATGGTTACCAGTGACAATCCAAATCGAGAAACCGAACGAATTTCTTCTACTCCTGGTAAATTGGCCATTCCAATCTCTACCGGATACGTTACAAACTGTTCAATATCCTCTGTACCTAGATTAGGAGCTTGGGTAATTATTTGCACCTGATTATTAGTGATGTCAGGTACGGCATCAATTGGGACTTTGGTAATACTCCAGAAACCAGCAAAAATGATGGCTAAAGTAAACAACCCAATAACTAACTTATTCTTAACCGAATAAGTAATGATTTGAGTAATCATTTTACTAAAATTAATTCAACAAAATTTAGGGGGGCTATTCATTAATGGACATAGGTATCCAATGATTTGTTGAATTATGCTCGAGGAGGCTGAAAAATATCGTCTACTACTCTCATAGAAAATGGAGCGAGATAAATGAAACTAGGGTTTTGAAAATTCAATACTTGAGCGGGTTTGGGAGTGGTATTTACAATTCGCTCTACATGGGTAATATTACATACGCAAAAAGGAGAACAATAATCTACCCCTTCTTCATGTTCATGCCCGTTATGTTCTGCGTTATGCATCTCTACCTGGTCTAATTTAGATACCAACAATTCATCATCACATGGATACATGGACATGGTAAATGTAAAAATGGCTAATATGAGTGCAACTGCTTTCACAAGGGTAAAAGTAGCACATCTGTAAAAATGATAAAGGATAATTATAAATTTAGATAAAAATTAAGATTCCAAAACCCTAATTTAGAATGAATCTAGTTTTCGCTTAATTCCAAAGAGCTTTTCAAATTACCGTGAAATTTACCTACAATCAGGCTATGAAAAAACGGATAGAACTTATCTCTAAATGGAGATACCCCTTTAAAATTTGAGATATGTGTAACCCGCGTCTGATTGGAACCTAACTCGGTAAATTTAATTTCTTGAATTCCCGCAGTCATTCCTCCTTCTATGTAACTAAATACAATCTCTTTACCCTGGTCGTCCACTTTGACAATTTCTTGCGACATGCAAATGCGCTTCAATCCAAAAATGGTGCAATGAATGTAAAACACCTGCCCTACTTTAGCTCCTGGGTAGGATTCTCCGGGATAATATACCTCATGGGTATTTTTATCTAGTGCTAAACCAAACGCAACCAAACCTCCTGTACCCCATGCCACATTTGGATCAGCGTATTTATAATGGTCAAATACTTTTTGAATAGGATAATTAAATACATAGTCATCCCGTACATAACCGTAAGTGGGTAAATCTTCAGGATTGGGTTGGGTAGACTTTAAATCATTAAAAGTAACTACCCCGGCCTCCATCTGATCACGCAACAATTCCTTTAACTTAGGAAACGCCATTCGACTTTGATCTAGGTCCTTTAAGTACATACTCTGCAAAAAACTCCTACACCAATTCTGCCATTCGTAAAGTTAAATCGGCCATACGAGCTGCGTAACCTGCTTCGTTATCGTACCAACTGGTAACCTTAATCAAGTTGCCATGTACGTTAGTTAAAGGCGCATCAAATATGGAAGAATACTTATTGCCAACAATATCACTAGAAACAATGGGATCTTCGTTATACTGCACAATACCTTTAAACTGGTTCTCAGACGCACGTTTAAAAGCTGCATTTATTTCATCAACAGTGGTCGTATTGTTTACCACACAAGTCAACTCAATTAGTGATCCAGTAATCACAGGAACACGCATTGCAGAAGCATGAAGTTTTCCTTTTAACGAGGGCATAACCACTCCTAAAGCATCACCCGCCCCTGTAGTTGTAGGAATGATGTTATGTGCGGCAGCTCTTGCTCTACGTAAATCAGCGTGCGGTGCATCTTGCAAACGTTGATCTGCCGTATATGCATGTGTGGTAGTAATAAAGCCATGTGAGATTCCCCAGTTTTCATCAATTAATTGAACCACCGGAGCCAAGCAATTTGTGGTACACGAAGCATTAGAAATAATATCAATTTCTGGAGTTAAAATTTCTTCATTTACTCCAAGAACCACAAACGGTAAAGGCTCACCTTTTGCAGGAGCGGAAATAATGACTTTTTTAGCGCCCGCCTTTTGATGCAATTGCGCCTGTTCTTTGGTTCTAAATACTCCCGTACACTCTAAAACTAAATCAACATTTAAATCTGCCCACGGTAAATTCTCTGGGTTTTGAATACTGGAATACTGAATAGATTGAGCACCAATTTGCAGAGAATTTGATTTTGCCGTTACTGAATCAGCATAGATTCCGTGGGCTGAATCGTACTTAAATAAATGAGCAGCTGTTTCTATGGGGGATAGATCATTGATAGCCACAATCTGTATATCTTTTGTTTGTAAAAGATTTCTAAGCGTAAGCCTTCCTATTCGTCCAAAACCGTTTATAGCAATTCTCTTCATTTCTTTTCTTACTAAGTTAAAACACAAATATCTTATAGGGACTAAGAAAATGGTAGAGGAAAAAAAAGGAGAACTTTTACATTCTCCTTTTTTAATTATAATCTTTCTTTCACCATATTGACTACTCTTTCCGGTGTAATACCGAATTTTTCGTACAATACTTTATAAGGTGCTGAAGCTCCAAAGGAATCCATTCCTACAACTCCTCCATTAAGTCCCACATACTTAAACCAAGGCATGGTAGATCCTGCTTCTACAGCAACTCTAACCGCACCATTATCTGGTAATACAGATGTTTTATATTCATCTGACTGTTTTTCGAAGGCTTCCATTGTTGGAACAGAAACTACTCTTACTTTAATTCCATCCTCGTTTAAAGCTTTCTTGGCATCCAAAGCAATTTCCACTTCAGATCCAGACCCCATTAAAATCACGTTGTAACCTTCATCTTCTGTCAACACATACGCCCCTTTAGCCGTATTCGAAGCCGAAGCATACGTTCCCGTGGTTCTATCCAGTACAGGAAGATTTTGACGTGTTAATACTAAAGAAGTTGGTCCCGTATTATTATCTAAAGCCATTTGCCATGCGGCAGCTGTTTCATCGGCACACATTGGACGAATTACAGACATATTAGGAATAGAACGTAAAGAAACCAAATGCGACTCTGGTTGGTGCGTTGGTCCATCTTCTCCTAATCCAATAGAATCATGTGTTAATACATAAATAGCTTGCGCGCTCATTAATGAAGCCATACGCATAGCTGGACGGAAATAATCAGAGAATACAAAGAATGTACCTGCGTAAGGAATTACTCCACCGTGCAAGAACATACCATTCATGATTGCTCCCATTCCGTGCTCACGAATTCCGTAGTGTACATATCTACCTGCTCTATCTTCGGGAGTAAATGCTACCTCTGTTTTTGGGAAAGTTTTATTAGAAGGACTTAAATCAGCCGAACCACCAATTAAAGCTGGAATTTTAGAAACAATAGCATCTAATACTTTACCTGAAGCTGCTCTTGTAGCCATTGAACTACCTGGCTCGAAAGTTGGCATTTCAAAATCAAAATCAGCAACACCACCTCTCATCAAGGTTTTAAACTCTACAGCCGCTTCTGGATGTAAGTTAGTGTAGTTTGCCAATTGCATGTTCCAGTCTTCTTCTGCATCTGCGCCTTCATTTCCTGAAGCTAGACAGAATTCTTTTACTTTATCAGAAACGTAAAACTCATCGGTTGGTAAACCTAATTTTGTTTTAGTAATGATAATCTCTTCTGCACCTAATGGCTCACCATGCGCAGATGAAGTTCCTGCTTTCTTAGGACTTCCAAAACCAATAGTGGTTTTACAAGCAATAATTGAGGGTTTGTTTTCTTCTGCTTTAGCCGCATCAATAGCACTATCAATAGCATCTAAATCATGCCCATCACAGGCAGATACGTGCCATCCGTAGGATTCAAATCTTTTTAATGTATTTTCTGAAAAACTTAAACTAGTATCTCCATCAATGGTAATGTCGTTGTCATCATACAACACCACTAATTTACCTAATTTATGATGTCCGGCTAAAGAACATGCTTCATGAGAAATTCCTTCCTCTAAATCACCATCCCCAACAAAACAGTAGGTAAAATGATCCACAATATTGTTATCTTCTTTATTATATCTACCTGCTAATGAAGCTTCGGCCATAGCCATACCTACTGCATTCGCAATACCTTGACCTAGAGGACCTGTAGTGGTTTCCACTCCAGGAGTTACAAAATTTTCTGGGTGACCAGGAGTTTTACTTCCCCATTGTCTAAATTCTTTTAAGTCATCAATACTTAAATCGTACCCATAAAGGTGCAATAAACTATAAATCAACATTGACCCGTGTCCATTAGAAAGAACAAAACGATCACGGTTAAACCACGCTGGATTGTTAGGGTTATGATTTAAATGATTGGTCCATAATACTGCCGCAATATCAGCCATTCCCATTGGCATACCTGGGTGCCCAGAATTAGCTCTTTGTACCCCATCCATAGATAAACCCCGGATGATATTAGCAGTTTCAGCAATCATATTTTTGTTTGATGACATGTGAAGATTTTTTATTTTTAAAATATGGCTGCAAATTTAATGGATTGAGACCTATAATTACCGTTGACTTTGCCAATAAATATGAAAAACTGTCAACAATCCACTAAGAAATGTTGAAACCATAAAAGTGATTGCGATGGCATGTAAAATAAATTGTTCATCCCTAAATTTAATAGGTTGATAACATTGGTGATAAATAATAAAACGGGACAATTTTTATGCTGTTAATATTTATTTCTTTGTGTTAGCTACACTAATATTGAAAAATTACAATTCAATGGAATTTATTGAAATAAAACCAGAAAAACGTTTCGGAAAACCAGTAATTAAAGGCACACGAATCACTGTATTTGAAGTTTTAAACTGGTTAGCCTCTGGGATGTCTAAATCAGATATTTTAAACAATCATTTAGAATTAAATGAGGAGCATATTAATGCGTGTTTATCCTTTGCTGCTAACAGAGAACTTAAAATGAGTATTACCGTATAAAAGAACTATGAAACTTTTATTAGATCAAAATATCGGTAAAAAAATCATTGAAAACCTTCAAGATATTTACCCTGAATCAAAACACGCTACCGAATTACCTAAAGGACAGGATTCTGATTTCGAATTCTGGAATTTTGCACTTGCCAATGAACTCGTATTGGTCACTACGGATGCCGATTTTTTAAACCTTTCAATTATTGCACATAAAAGTCCAAAAACCATTCACATTCACGGGGAAGTTATTACCACTACCAAAATGGAATGGATTTTACGCATTAACCAGCAAAGTATTCAAGAATTTGTAGATAACCCGCAAACAGACTGTTTAACTATTCAGGCTTAAGTTCATAAATTGAATTAACAAATTGCAAACCAAAGATTCCAATACAGAAAAAGCCATGGAGAATAAATCTCCAAAACAAGCCTATTCTGACGATTGGAAAACTTCAGGCTACGTATTAACCAATGCGGTATCTAGTGGCGCATTTATGCTTCTTTTTATTGGACTGTTTCTAAATCACATTTTAGAACAACCGTTTATGTCGGTTCGCCCATCGGCTATTTACACGGGAGCAATTATTTCATTGGTCTTCCTTACCATTACTGGTTTTTTGCTTGCTAAAGACATTAAAGATTACCCTAGCTTTTTAAGAAGGCTACTCAACCCAACTCATAAAACTCCTTTTGTTAATGGGGCTTACGCAATTACTATATTTGGAATTCTGACCCTATTGTTTGCTATATCCATCTCCTATAATTGGCGAGTGCTAAGTATTATTTTTATCTATTTAACCGCCTTTTCAGCTTTTAGCGTTTCCTTGTATACTTCCTATCTTCTAGGTCACCACAAAAAAAAGCATCACTGGAACAGTTTTGCATTATCCGTACACATGCTGGGGCATAGTTTAATGGCTGGAGGGGCTGCCTATAGTATAGTGGATGCTTTTTACCATATAGGTACAACATGGGGTTTTTATGTAGATATGGTATTGCAGGTAGTCATTCTCATCAACTTGGTTGTAAATGTATTAGAATTTATGCTTACATGGCAAAATTCCCATCAGAGCGATCTAGTTAAAGAAATTATTTCTGGCAAATTTTCTACGCTATTTTGGTTAGGGAATGTTTTGATAGGTAATGTTATACCGTTTCTTATCATATTCTTTACAGACCTCCCCCTACTTCAAACTGTGGCTGGTTTAGGTATTATAATTGGAATTTACATTATTGACAAAATATGGATTGATGCTCCTAAATATGTGAATGCTCGAGACCGTTTATCGGTTATTAACAATTCATAGTTATTATATAAGAAAACACCACTATATTTCAACAAACTCCACCATTATATTTGACACATGTCTAAACACAATTCCTCCAAAAACATACTAATTATTGATGATGACCCTATAGCTAGAATGTTGGCCAAAAGGAATCTAGAAATAGCTGGGTTTAAAGGCTCAATTCATACCGCTGATAATGGATTAGTTGGATATGAAATGTTAAGAGAATCTTCAGATAGCTATGTGGTTTTGTTAGACTTCCATATGCCAGAACTTGATGGAATAGGGCTTTTGCAGTTATTAGAAGAAAAAGGATTAAAAACATCTATTTTCATGCTCAGTTCCTCTATTCTTTCTACGAATCAAAACAACTGTTTGAGCTTTGAAAATGTGCAGGAATTTATGGTAAAACCGATTGACCAGTTAAAAACAAAAACGATCATGGAATTTACTCTTCAGAACATTTTCCATTAATTAACCAACGAATCAGGCTTTAGTTTTCTGAGCTTTTGCTCCACCTTATGTTTTTCTAATAGTAGGTTATGACGTAATCGGGCTTGCTCAAAAATTTCTTCGTTCAATAACTGAATAGTTTGTTGACTTTTCATATTGTAATAACCCAGCACAGCTATCACAATCAACAAAACCACTACTAAAAAGGGAACGACACCTTTCATTAAAAATCAATAAAAAAAGCCACTATAATTTAGTGACTTTCTTGTTTAATTCTTGTAATTCTTTTTCCAGGTTTGACTCTAAATCTGCAAAATAAGCGCCCTTGTTTTCTGCAGATTTATAGCTATTAATCGCAATAATCACACGGTCGTATAACTCCACTGAGGCATCCACAATTTCGTTCATTTTACCTTCCTTTTCAGGAGATTCTGCAACGACATCGTAACAATGATCAATTACGTCTGCAATTTCTGCATTTATCGCTCTTTTTAAATCTCTTCTACTTGCCATAATTTATACTTAAGTACATTTGTATTTTATAGCGCAAAATTAAAGCATTGGAAAATAACACACACGACATCGTTCCTGATATTTATGGACAAGCTCTTCTTAATTACTTGGGAAATCCAAGTGACCAAGAGCTCATTATTCATTCTGACATCGCAGAAACCGAAGGTTACCCTATTTCATGGTTTTTTAGAAAAAATACAGAGTTCCCTGAAATTGAGTTAAAAGCATTAGATTTATGTACCGGAAAAGTGCTGGATGTGGGAGCTGGAACTGGAATCCATTCCTTAGAACTTCAACAAAGAAACTTTGAGGTTAAAGCCATAGATATTTCAGAAGGCTCCGTTCAAATCATGAAAGAAAAAGGGGTGAGTAATGCTTTAGTTCAAGATTTCTACTCCATTACCAATGAAAGGTACGATACCATTCTGATGCTGATGAATGGCTTTGGTGTAATGGGAAAACTAGACAAAGTGCCTCAATTTTTTCAACATATTGATACTTTACTAACCCCAAATGGACAAATCATTGTAGACTCTAGCGATTTACTTCATTTATACCAAGAGGATGACGGAAGTGTATTAATTGACCTAAATGGCGCCTATTATGGTGAGGTTGAGTACCAAATGGAATTTGAAGGAAAAATGGGAGCTAAGTTTGATTGGCTTTTTATTGATTTCGACTCCTTAGAGTTTGCTGCAGATAAAGCTGGATTTAAAGCTGTGAAAATCTTTGAAGAAGAAAACTTCCAATACCTTGCTAAAATCACACGTAAGTAATTCTTTTACCCCATTGAATAATTGAACAAAACAGAAAAACTACATATGAAAAAATCATTTCTTATTGTGGCTATGGGTTTGTTGTTAGCAACACCTGTTATCACTAACGCACAACAAGATTTAACTTTAAACGATGCCGTAATTGGCCGTTGGAGAAATCTTGCTCCAGAAAGATTGAATAACCTTCACTGGATTCCAAATACCAATAGTTATACCTATACAGAGAAGAATGAAGAAGGGCAAACTTTGGTCATGGTAAACGCCAGTACCTTTTCGAAAGAAGAAATTATCAATACCCGTGAATTAGCTAGCCAGCTAATGATTAAAAAGGCGATGAACCGTATGCCTAACTTTAACTGGTTAAGCGAAACAGAAGCCTATTTTATATATACCGGAGTAGTTTATTCGTATAATGTAAAATCTAAGAAAGCCACTAAACTTGCAGGTATTCCTAAAGGTGGAGCTAACTTTAGTTTCCGTCCGGGTTCAACAGATTTCGCGTACACTAAAGAGAATAACCTGTACTTAAACATTAAAGGTGAAGAAATTGCCGTTACCAATCATACAGATCCAAACATTGTAGCTGGTCAAACGGTAAGTCGTGTCGAGTTTGGTATTGAAACCGGAATTATTTGGAGTGAGAAAGGTAACGCATTGGCTTTTTACGAAAAAGATGAAACCAACGTGACTAACTATCCTTTAGTAGACTACTCTACACGTCCTGCGCAAGTAGAGAATACCAAATACCCAATGGCAGGAATGCCAAGTGAAGAGGTTAAAGTTGGAATCTATTCTTTAAAAGGAAAAAAGGTGACTTACTTGAATTCTAATAATGCCAAAGAAAGTTACTTGACTTCATTGAGCTGGGATCCATCTGAGAAATTTATTTATGCCGCTAGCTTAAACAGAGGTCAAGATTCTTTGGTTTTAAATCAATACGATGCAAAAACGGGAGATCATACCAAAGAAATCCTTAGTGAAACAGATAAAGAATACGTACACCCTACTCACGGTTTACACTTTGTAGGGAAAGGCGAATTTTTATGGCAAACAGAATTAGGTGGACTAAACCAATTTCACGTATACAATGTGGGAGGAAACACTTCTTGGAAAGTAGAAACTCCAAACATAATTGTTCGTTCATTTTTAGCGTATGACTCAGATGCGCGTAAAGTTTGGTTTTTAGGTAACGATAAGGATAAAGTTGACCAGCACTTGTTTGTAGCTAGCTTAGATAAAGATGGTACTGCTTCTTTTAAGCAAATCACTAAAGGTGACGCTTACCACTCTTCTGCAATGCTTACGGATGATCATAAATTTGCGATTGTTAGAAGCTCTTCCCTAACTACTGCTAACTCATATGATTTAGTAGAATTAGAAAACGGTTCGATTAGCAATTTGCTTACCGCTGAAAATCCGTTAAACGATTACAAAGTGGGCGAAACAAAATTAGAAACACTTACAGCTAACGATGGTAAAACTATACTACATACACGAACCATCTATCCTTACGATTTTGATGAAACAAAAAAATATCCGGTACTTATTTATGTTTATAACGGACCTGGAGTACAATTACTTCACTCTAGCTGGTTAGGTAGTGCTTCTTTATGGATGCATTATTTTGCCAACAAAGGGTACATTGTTTATACGCTTGATGGTAGAGGAAGTACAAACCGTGGAATTGAATTTGAGCAATCTACTTTTAGAAACTTGGGTCAACTAGAAATGGAAGATCAAATGACGGGTGTAGCACATTTAAAAAGTCTTCCGTACGTTGATGGAGACCGTATTGGAGTTCATGGATGGAGTTACGGAGGATTCATGACTACAAGTCTTTTAACCACCCACCCTGGGACTTTCAAAGTAGGTGTTGCTGGTGGCCCGGTAATGGATTGGAGCTATTATGAAGTAATGTATACCGAAAGATATATGGATACTCCAGAAACCAACAAAGAAGGCTATGAACTTACTTCAAACTTAAAGAGAGCTAAAGAGTTGAAAGATCCTTTATTAATTATTCACGGAACCTCAGATCCTACGGTAGTTAAACAACATTCTGATTTATTCTTAAAGGAATGTGTAAAGAATGGTGTTCAAGTAGATTATTTCGAGTACCCAGGCCACGGGCATAACGTTAGAGGAATGGATAGAGTTCACTTAATGGAAAAAGTCCTGAAGTACGTTGAGGAAAACTTGTAACAAAAAGATTACCGCATAAAAAATCCCGTAGTTCAACACTACGGGATTTTTTTGTCTCTTTTATTTCGACTTATGTGGCCATTGTAGTTGATGGACAAACGTAATCAGTCACTTTCATATCAGAATTTAGGATTTCGTTAAATCCGCCATCTACATTCACTAGATTATCATTATCGTAACCATAGTTTTTAAGAATAGTAACCGCCATCATTGAACGGTAACCCGCAGCACAATGGAAATACATTTTCTTATTTTTATCTAATTGTGTTAAATGAGAATGAATGGTTGCTAACGGAAAATGTGTTGCTCCAACTACATGTTGCGCATCCCACTCTCCTTGTGCACGTACATCCACAATGTTTAAATCACCCTCTCTTTCAATAATACCTGGAATATCATTAGGTTGAACTACGTGAATAGTTTCTACGGGATGTCCAGCCGCTTTCCAAGCATCAAATCCACCAATTAAATGTCCTTGACAGTTGTCATAACCTACTCTTGATAAACGCGTAACGGCTTCACGTTCTCTACCTTTATCAGTAACCACAATAATGGGCTGAGTAATATCTTCAACCAAAGCTCCAATCCACATGGCAAAATTTCCATCTAAACCAATGGCCATAGAACCTGGAATGTATCCATGTTGAAAATCAGTATGCGTACGCGTATCAATGACCAAGTATCCCTTATCCATTAAATCTGTAAGTTCCATACAAGATACACCGCGCATTCCTTTCGCAAGCACATCATCAAAGTTGGCATCTGTACCAAACTTATTCATCATTGCATTTTTAGGAAAATACTGAGGTGGCGGAGTTAATCCATCCAAAATTTCATGAATAAATTCCTCTTTAGACATATCCGCTCTTAAGGCGTAATTCGTCAGTTTTTGGTTACCTAAAGTATCTACCGTATCCGTACTCATGTTTTTACCACAAGAGGAACCTGCTCCATGATTGGGATATACTAAAATTCTATCTGGTAGAGGCATGATTTTATTTCTTAAAGAATCAAATAGCATTCCTGCTAAATCATTTTGTGTAAGATCAGATTTAATCGCTAAATCTGGTCTACCAACATCTCCCAAGAATAAAGCATCACCTGTAAAAATACAGTGTTCTAAATCATTCTCATCTCTTAATAAATAGGTCGAGGATTCTAACGTATGTCCCGGAGTATGTAATAATTCAAGCTTTACTTCTCCGATGTTAAATATTTCACCATCCTCACCAACATGAATATCATAGTTAGGTTTTGCGGTTGGCCCAAAAACGATAGTAGCCCCTGTTTTCCTTGCTAAATCCACATGGCCAGAAACGAAATCGGCATGAAAATGCGTTACAAAAACATATTTAATCTGCGCGTCTCTTTCAGCCGCCATTACCATATATGGCTCTGGATCCCTTAACGGATCAATAATAGCTGCAACACCATTTGACTCTATGTAATAAGTCCCCACGGCAATACAACCGGTATATAATTGTTCTACGTACATTATGTATCTATTTTAGTGTGTTCAATTTTGAAAATTCAAATATATGATTTTTAATATGTGTTGAATATGACCTTTGTTACATTCCGCATAAATCAACATTACTAAAAATAATCACGGCAAATTTACATCAACTTTACGGGCTAAAAAGGAACCTTTATCACCAAACCAGATACTTAACTATTCGTTTGACAAATGTGTTATCAAATAATCAAAAAAATACGTTAAAACTCACCTACCATTCCAGCTTGTAATTTACATTTGTCTTTTGATGAAATTCCTTTATCCGCAGTTTCTTTACGCGCTTATCGCTGTGATTATTCCAGTGATCATTCATTTATTTAATTTCCAGCGTCACAAAAAGGTTTATTTCAGCAATGTTTCCTTTTTAAAAGAGGTTAAACAGTCTACAAAAGCTAAATCCAACCTAAAGCACTATCTTATTCTAGTAAGTAGAATTTTGGCCGTTATTGCGTTGGTCTTAGCATTTACACAACCTTATTTTCCCTTGGGGACCAATTCAAAAAAAAACGAACTTCTTCCTTCCAGTATTTTTATTGACAACTCTTTCAGTTCACAGAATAAAAACGAAGATGGAAATTTACTAGATATTCAGCGAGAATTAGGTTTTCAACTATTAAATGAACTTCCGTCACATTTAAACCACCAAGTTATATCTAATGATTTTACTGGAGCCCAACAACATTTATATAGCGTTACGGAATTAAATAAAAAAATGGAGGGAGTATCAACTTCTTCCAAAAGTCAACAAATTAGAGATGTCATTAAACGTCAGAAATCTAGCTTTAAAGACGAAAAATATTCAAGTGTCATTATTTCAGATTTTCAAAAAAATCAGTTTGACTTCTCCCAGGTTAAAAATGATTCCAACATTGATTATACACTAATTCCAGTAAGTCCAAATACCTCAAATAATATTAGCATTGATTCTATCTGGTTTGACACTCCCATTCATAAAATAAATACGGAGGAAAAAGTGCATATAAGAATTCAGAATATGGGAGACATAGATAAAGAAGGAATTCGGGTGGAACTAGAATTAGATAATGAAAAGAAAGGGTTTATTACTTTAAACATTACTGCCAATAGTTTTAAAGATACGCTTATTCAATACCATACCAGTAAAAGAGGATGGCACGAAGGGGAATTAACTTTAACTGACTTTCCGGTTGTTTACGATAACTCTCAGTTTTTCTCCTTTTTCATCCGTGAAAATATTAGGGTAGTTGAAATCAAAGAAGACTCTGATAGTCAGAAAATTGAAAAAGCTTTCTTGCTAGAACCCTATTTTAGATATGAGGCTACCCAAATAAAAAACCTAGACCTAAACCTAGTGAACAAAGCGCATTGGGTTATTGTAAACCAGGTAACTAATTATTCTTCAGGATTGCAAGCTAACTTGAAACAGTTTGTTGAAAAAGGGGGGCATTTAACCATTGTTCCCTCAGGAAATGTAGATCAAATCTCTCTAAATGAATTTTTAGGTAAAATAGATATTCCAACTTTGGCAAATCTTAATACAGATACCATTCCAGTAACGGAGATTAACCTAACCGAAAAGCTATTTCAAGGAGTTTTTGAAGAGCTACCAGATAACGTAAATTTACCCATTCTCTACAAGAGCTGGTATTTCCCAAAACAAACGGAAAGCAACAATTACCTGAATACTACCAACCAACAGTCGTTTTTATCAGGTTGGAATTTTGGCCAAGGAAAAGTATACATTTTCAGTTCATCCTTTAACAATGAATTTTCCAATTTCTCAAAACACAGTTTATTTTTACCCACCCTTTACCAAATGGCCTTTAATAGTGGCAAGCAACGAAATACCAACCTAATTATTGGCCAAAATGAAACGGTTCAAATACCAGACGTTGGTAGCTCAAATGAATTAATATTTCATGTGAAAAATCAACAAAATTCCACTGATTTTATTCCTGAAATTATTCCGACTCAACAGGGTCTTTCTTTGAATTTTCATAAAGGTATTTCACAATCAGGAAACTACAGATTAACTCAGAATGATAGCTTAATAGCCTTCCTATCCTTTAACTATGACAGACTAGAGTCTGACTTAAAATACTATAGTGTAGATGAGCTTACGCAGCAAATAGACAGTTTAAACCTAACAAATTTTCAAGTTTTTTCCTCTGATCCAAACAACTTTAGTGACGATTACAAAAAGAAAGAAAATGGAATAGAATTATGGAGATGGTTCATTTTTTTCACCCTTCTATTTCTGGCATTTGAGATAATTTTGATAAGATATTTTAAACCTTCCGTATTATGAGTTTATTGATTAAAAAGGCCACTATCGTTGATTCAAAAAGTCCGTTTAATGGAATGGAAATGGACATTCTTGTGGAAAGAAAAAAAATTAGTCAGATTGCTAAAAACATAACCGTTGAAGCAAAAAATACTATCGAAGGACAGAGAGTAGTTGTATCAGCAGGCTGGATGGATGTACATGCAGAATTTAATGACCCAGGCAATGAGCATAAGGAAGATTTAAATTCTGGTGCAAAGGCGGCAAAAAACGGTGGCTATAGTTCTGTTCTGATTTCAGCAAACACCCTTCCAATTATTCAAACAAAAGCGCACGTAAACTACGTTGCCATCAATAATGCTAATTTACCCATAGATGTAAAATCCTTTGCGGCACTTTCTGAAGACTTAAAAGGCCAAAATTTTACCGAATTATATGATTTGCATTTGGCAGGAGCATTGGGTTTTTCAGATGGTAGTTTACCTATTTCAAATCCTGACTTAATTAAAAGAGCATTATTATATGCAAAATCTTTTGGTGGCAAAATTGTAGTTTATCCTTCCGATAAACGTATTTCGCCTAAAGGGGTAATGCACGAAGGAACTTCTAGTACAAAACTGGGACTCAAAGCAGACCCCTCATTAAGCGAGGAGATTATGGTAGCAAGAGATTTAGCTATTGCAGAATATTGTGATGCCCCTATTCATTTTAAAACCATCAGTAGCGCCAAAAGCGTAGCTCAGATTAAAAAAGCTAAGAAAAAAGGAATTCAAGTGACGTGCGATGTCGCCATCGCTAACTTAATATGGAATGATTCGGCTTTAGAGGAATTTGACTCCAATTTTAAAGTAATTCCTCCCCTTCGTTCGGAAGCGGATAGAAAAGCCCTTATTAAAGGTGTAAATTCCGGTACCATTGATATGGTAGTATCCAATCATCAACCACAAAACATTGAAGAAAAACAATGTGAATTTGACATTGCTGGTTTTGGGCAATCCAGCA
The DNA here is from genome assembly GCA_913057875.1 of uncultured Flavobacteriales bacterium. Lineage (GTDB taxonomy): Bacteria > Bacteroidota > Bacteroidia > Flavobacteriales_G > Salibacteraceae > CAJXZP01. Next base: position 4,682 of record CAJXPI010000016.1, on the reverse strand, counting down.
TTGAAACATGCTTTAGTTTGTATCAAACTCATTTATCAGATGTTATTTCTTTTGAAAAATGGGTAGAAGTAATTTGCGAAAATCCTCGTGCTATTTTTGATCAAGAATTACCGGCAATCCAAGAACAGGAAACAGCAAATCTCACTATTGTTGACACGATGTTAGAGTGGACCGTCACTCCAAAATCTTTAGCGTCTAAGTCAAAAAACACGCCAACATTAAATACTAAATTAACAGGTAAGGTGTTAGATGTTATTTGCTAACGTTTATTTAAACGAGTAAACAAAACCTCCAAAAACACCAAAAGAACGAGTTGCATGTTGAATGGAAGTAGATTCTTGAATTGGAAATAGTTTGGAATATTGAGGGTATAGTTGAACACTTAAATCAGGTTGAAGTTTAATACCTAACCCTATTCCTATATTCATATTCATTGCAGAAAATTTCCAGCTTTCTTGGGTAATCACTCCCGAACCAATTTCTTTCGAATCATAGGAAGCTGAATAATTTGATTTTAATACCCCGGAAATGCCTGTGCTTAGAAACCCATAAAATTTACCCCATTCCTTTTTATACTGAATAGCTAATGGAATTTCTATATTGGACAAACGGTACTTTGCAGTTAATGTATCAGAAAAATGATTCGTATATTCAATAGTTTCTTCTTCGGTCTCAAAACCCTTAATTCCATTTTCATCGCTCACCGCAACGGTGGTTAGAATAGTTTGAGTTCGTGTAACCTCTGAATCATAATAGGCAATTTGCGAACCATTGAACTGCGTATATTGCAATGCAATAGATACTCTCCAATGTTTTGTCACATCATATCCTAAGCCTAATTGTGTCGCAAAAGAGGTTTCGCTTGAAGAATAACTTACTCCTCCAGACTCTGATACAATATTATTAATCCCAGATACCTGTTCATATTTGTCAGCACTAGGTTGAGTCACGTCTCCATTCACTAACTGAGGGCCGAAACCCAATGAAACGTGCCATTTTTTAACAACAGGCATCTCATTTAATAAGGAACTAGAATGATAATCAAACAAGCCATTATTTTCTGTAAACTCCACTTTCTGTAAACCGTCAAATTCAAAAATTCTTTCCGAAATTAACAATGAATCATCCATTTGCGAAAGATGGGCGTATTTATTTGACCTTAGAAAAAGTGCACCCCCACTATTGTTAGTTGAATTTGTTGAAGACACAGATGAATGAATCCTTGGTTGCAGTTGTGCAAAGCGACCTAGATTCAGCAAAACTTGCTGCGATTTATTATACCTGCCGGCTAAAAGTTCACCTTCTTTTATTTTAGGTCGATTCGCCAACATTTTCTCAGAAATAATGGGGCTTGTCAAAATATTTGTTTCCAAAAAATCACTTAACCAATACTTAGTTTTCTGAGGAAAGGTTTGATCAGATTTTATTCTACCAAAATCTAACCCAACAACCACAAAAGAGAAAGCTAATACCCGTAGCCATGGAATTCCTTTTAGTTGATGAATGCTTCCCCTTCCTAAAGATTTAGAAACCGGAACTTCTGTATGTAATTTAGATTTCAATTCGAAATTTGATTGCCATACAAACTTAGTACATTTAACATATTTTACGCCTTTCTAAAAAGGCAAATTCCTTACAAATAATATTAAATTGCGCATTCGTAACATTGTAATGATAATTTGATAAAAATATGATGACAAAACCGGCCAATTTTTTACTTTTAATATTTTGTATTTATTTTTTGAGTTCTTGCGAATCAAATAGCCAAACTGGACCTTGTGATTATTCGGAAGAAAAATTTGAAATGCTAATTGTGGACATTTTAGAAGATATGGAGGATGAAGAGCATTTAATTGTTTTGGTTGATTTTAGTGGGAACACACCTTACTCTAGCGAAACCTGGAAGTTAGAAGAGGTTAGAAACGTAAAAACGACCATGAAATTCGTGCAAAAAAACCATGTTAAGCCAGGCAACATCTATTCAGGTACTATTTACAACAAAATTAAAGGCTCAGGCAATTGTGAAGAGGAATTTATTGACTGGGACCAAAGCTTCAAATAAACCACAAGGGTTATGTCCAATTCGGAAAATGCCAAGTCCAAATCAATTACTCGATTTCTAAAATCGCAAAGAAATAATTATTCGGTAAGAGATTTAGCCAAGGGGATTTTAAAAGGTGATAATAAGGTCTTAGCAAAAGCCATTACTTTGGTAGAAAGTAACCTTAATAAGCATAAAGAGTTAGCGACTCAGGTTATTCACTCTGTTTTACCGTATAGCGGAAAATCGATACGAATTGGAATTACCGGAGTTCCGGGAGTTGGGAAAAGTACCTTTATTGAAAGTTTCGGAAAAATGTTAACCTCTCAGGGAGTTAAAACTGCCGTACTAGCGGTAGATCCAAGTTCTAATGTGACTAAGGGAAGCATATTAGGCGACAAAACTCGAATGAACCAGTTATCTGTAGATCCATTAGCTTTTGTCCGCCCATCCCCTTCTTCTGGATGTTTAGGAGGTATTGGAAATGCCACAAGAGAAAGCATTCTTTTATGCGAAGCTGCGGGGTATGAAGTGATTTTAGTTGAAACCGTGGGAGTAGGTCAAAGCGAATACTTAGTCAAGGAAATGGTTGATTTCTTTTTGCTATTAATGCTTTCTGGGGCTGGAGATGAGATTCAGGGAATTAAACGAGGAATCATGGAAATGGCAGATTCTTTGGTGGTTAATAAGGCTGATGGAGAAAATCAAATCCTAGCTAAGAAGGCTGCTCAGGCCTACCGAAATGCGTTACATTTATTTCCTATGCGCGAAGATTTATGGAGTCCAAAATCAACTATTTGTTCTGGACTTAACGGAACGGGAATTGAGGACATATGGAAGACGGTTCAACAATTTAAGGAACAACAAAAATCAAATGGTTGGTTTGACCATCGAAGAAAAACACAATCCAGAACTTGGTTGAATGATTTAATTGAAGCTCAATTAGGTGCGTTTTTTTACTCCAAACAAATTGTACAGAGTAACCTGGATCAAATAACCAAACAAGTTATTGATGGAAAGAAAACACCGTATGCCGGTTCTCAAGAACTGATGCAAATTTTTTTAAACAGTGTAAAATCTGATTCATGAGTTCCTTTGAATCAAAAACTTATAAAAATTTCAACTTTGCAGAAATTAGCATAGAATTTGGCACCTACGAAGACTGTATTTTCCAAAACTGTAATTTTGATTCGACAGATTTGAGTCGAATTTCATTTATGGAGTGTCAATTCATTAATTGCAATCTTTCGAATATTAATGTAGCTGGCACCCAATTTAATGAAGTAACGTTTAATCAATGCAAAATGCTAGGCATAGATTTCAGCAATTGCAAACCTTTTCTGTTGCAAATGGGATTCTCGAATTGTCAATTAAACTTTGCTTCTTTTTATCAGCTCAAATTAAATCATACCTCTTTTACAGAGTGTCAAATGGAAGAAGTAGATTTTGTAAACACTTCGATACAACACGCTTCATTTAAAGAATGTAACCTATTAAACGCACAGTTTGAAAATACCTTATTAGAAAATGCAGATTTATCTGAAGCGTACAATTTTAAAATAAACCCGCAAAACAACTATTTGTCGCAAGCCAAATTTTCTAAAAACAATGTTATTGGATTGTTAGGCAGTTTTGATATTTATCTTGTAGACTAGTTTCCCCTATATGATTGTGGATTAATCCTTAAATCTGTTTCAAAATCCATTCCAAATGGTTCGTAACCTTGTGGTATGATAAAAACCACGGAGCAAGAATCAAATCATAAAGATTTAGATAAGAAATCCACCTTAGAACTACTTCAAGGAATCAATCAAGAAGATCAAAAAGTAGCTTTGGCGGTAAAAAAAGTTATTCCTGAAATAGAAAAATTAGTGAAGGCCATTGTTCCTAGGATGAAAAAAGGTGGCCGGATTTTCTATTTAGGCGCTGGAACTAGTGGGCGCCTAGGAGTTGTAGATGCCTCTGAATGTCCTCCTACTTTTGGGGTGTCTCACGATTTAGTTATAGGTTTAATTGCCGGTGGCGATTCAGCAATAAGGAAAGCGGTGGAGTTTGCTGAAGACAATTCACAATTGGGCATTACAGATTTGGATCAATATGCCGTAAATGAGTTAGATACTGTGATTGGAATTGCAGCTTCCGGCACCACTCCCTATGTAATCGAGGCTATAAAAGAATGTAATCATAGAAAAATATTAACCGCTTGCATAACCAATAATGAAGGCTCTCCTTTAGCGAATAACTCTAATATTGCTATTGAAGTAGTGGTGGGTCCTGAATTTGTTACCGGGAGTACAAGAATGAAATCTGGAACGGCACAAAAATTGGTTCTTAATATGATTTCCACCAGTGTAATGATAAAATTGGGACGTGTTGTGGGTAACCGAATGGTAGATATGCAACTCAGCAATCATAAATTGGTGGATAGAGGTACCCAAATGGTACAAATAGCGTTAAACATATCATATAACGAAGCAAATACCTTACTTTTAGAATGTGGCAGTGTGCGCGCTGCCATCGACTCTAGAAAATCATAAAATATGCATGAAAATAAAAAAATGAAAACCGTTTTAGACCATAAAACCTGGAACGAAATTAAAACCAATGATTCTTGGCAAGTTTTCAAAATGATGTCAGAAAT
>CAJXPI010000015.1 GCA_913057875.1 uncultured Flavobacteriales bacterium | reverse complement strand
CTCGTGGGCTCGGAGATGTGTATAAGAGACAGCCTTAACTCCAGCCTTTGCCTCATTTCTTACCAAACTCATTAAATCTGGGTCAAAATTTCGCCAAGTGTTAAACCCAAATTTTGAACGGTACCACTGTGAAGGAATATTTCTGGCTTGATAAACGGCTTCAATTGGAATAGTTCCTGAGCCGCACATGCCATCAATTAATGGTACTTTTCCATCCCATCCGGTCATTTTTACTAACGCAGAAGCTAAAGTTTCGTTAATAGGTGCTTCTACTGACTCTCCTCTATATCCTCTTCGGTTAAGAGTGGGACCAGAAGCATCCAAGTAAATAGAAACAAACTCGTCAGAAATATGCAATAAGAATTGATAATCGGGATTGTTTTTGTCAATGGAAGGTCTATTCCCGGTAACATCTCTTACACGGTCAACAATGGCATCTTTAAGCTTTAAAGACGCATACATGGTATGAGAGTAATGCTCCGAATGAATGGCGAAGTTGATAGAAAACGTAGTTTTAAAATCCACCAAATCTTCCCATGGAAGTTTCATTGCGCCTTCATATAATTCTTCCGGGCCAGCAGCCTCAAATTCATCTAAGTACACTAAAACTCGGATTGCATGACGTAATTGTAAGCAGCTTTTATAGATTACTTTTAGATCACCTTTGCAGTGAACTACGCGGTTTCCCTTTTCAATATCAATCGCTCCTACAGCTTTTAGCTCATCGGCTACTAATTCTTCCACCCCATAAAGAGTAGTTACTGCTAAATTTTGCTTGGTTTTTGGTTCAAAAACTGATGAAATATCCATAGCTACAAAAGTAAGTTTAATCACCATTTATGATAGTTCATTGGCACATCATTTTTGCACGATTGCTTGCAGTGCTGTATATTGAAATTTCAATGCTAGCAAAAGCAACTATTTTGCTTGATAATCGTCTCTAATTTGAGCATCTGATTTGACTATAAAAACGATACATAAAACACTTATTTACATGTTTCTTTTTACACTTTTTGGTGTAGAAATGAGGGCGCAAGTAACTGCTGACTTTGTGATTCAAATAGACTCAGGGTGCGTGCCATTCGTAGCCCATTTTGCAGATAGTTCAAAGGGGCACGTTTCTTACAGGCAATGGGATTTTGGAAATGGTAATGTGGCTATTGGAAATAATACGACTCCAAGTGCGGTGTATAATAGTGCCGGTGTGTATGATGTAACTCTAACGGTTTCTGATGGAGTTGATACCTCTCAATTTACCATGACTGGCGCAGTTGCTGCTTTTAGCAATCCTACGGCAAATTTCCTGCAGCAAGCAGTGACTACGGGATGTGCTGATTTCTCTTTTCAAGTATCTGATAATTCTAGTCCCGGAAGTATAGGAATAGAAACTTGGGAGTGGGATTTTGATGATGGCTCTCAAATTACAACAGGGCAAAATGTGAGCCATTTGTATAGGAACCCTGGGTTTTTCAACGTAACGTTAATTGTAACCGACTCTCTAGGGTGTTCTAATTCTAAGGTAAAGCAGCAATTGGTAAATGTTAAACCCAAACCCAAGGCAAATTTCTATTGTAATGATAGCTTATCAGTTTGTGGACCGCCCTTAACTATTAGTGTGTTTAATTCCAGCACGAGCACACATCCTCTTAGTTATAATTGGAATATTGGGGGACAAGCCTTCAATACTTTAAATGTTAATCCTACATTTAATAACTCGGGTGGGTATGATGCTGAATTAATTGTAACCAGCACTATTGGTTGTTCTGATACGCTGTTAATACCTAATTATGTGTGGATTGGATCTATCGTAGCTTCCATGGATATTTCAGATACGGTTTGTTTGCATGAAGAAAATGAATTTATTAATACCTCTTTTGGAGGGCATACCTTTTACTGGGATTTTGGTGATGGAGACACTGCTATTGGAGGAAATGTTTTTCATACCTATCAAACTCCTGGTGTTCATACCGTAACTATGGTGAGTAGTGGAGGGTCTACTTGTGATGACACGGTAACACAAACTCTATTTGTGGAAACAGTAACGGCTAACTTCACTTCAACTCCTCATGATACTTGTGATACTCCATTTCCTGTGAGCTTTACGGATTTATCAGTGGGGAACGATTTAAGTTGGGAATGGCATTTTGGAAATTTATTGGGATACCCTCCCACTCAGGCACATATTTCTTTTACGCAAAGTCCAAATAATACGTATTGGTATGAAGGTGTTTATGATGATACCTTGATCGTTACCTCTAGAAATGGGTGTAAGGATACACTTATTGCTCTAGCTAACGAAGTCATTATTATAACAGAAGCCGAATGGAGTTCAAACGTTACCAAAGGGTGTGCACCTCTAGACGTTAACTTTTTTAATTTATCAGACTCAATAAGTAGGGTAGCTTCATGGTGGTGGGACTTTGGTGATGGAAGTCCCATTGATTATACTTTCGAGCCCTCACATACTTTTACAAATGTTGGAGAATACGTGGTAGCGCTTACTGTGGTTTCTATTGATGGATGTACAAATACGTATGTTAATGACATAAAAGTGGGCTCTCAACAAAATGCCGACTTTATGATAGACACCCTGATGGCTTGTGGTTCCGATACGGTTACTTTTACAAATCTTTCATCGGATACGGCTATTATCACAGATTACATTTGGATGTTTGGTGATGGTAAGTCTGATGGCTCCTTTGAACCGTGGCATGTTTATGAAGATACGGGCTACCTAGATGTAACCCTAATTGTAGAGCATCATGGATGTCCAGATACTTTAATTTTAGATTCCGCTATTAGAATAGATGGCCCTATTATTCAAACTGCGTACCCCATTTTTAATTGTGACAGTCAAAATGTCGTCAATTTCACTTCGCATACTCTAGGGGGAACTAACTTTAGCTGGGACTTTGGTGATTCCACCTGGTATGATACGTTGGAGTGGCATCCGGAGCATGCGTATTTGCCAATAGACAGTAATTACGTTACAATTTTCACTGTATGGGATACCCTAACGGGATGCTCTGCGGATGTTTCAATGGGGGTTCCAATAAGGTATTTAAAAGGAAGAATAACTCCAGCGGATACCACTATTTGCAGATACGATAATGTAATTTTTAATACTGGAAACTCAACGAATGCAATGTCATTTGTAAGATGGAGTATTGATGGACTGGCAAATCCTAAGGTAGATAATAGTAATACTGATTATACCATGAATGATAAAGGGCCTCATGTAATTTATGCGGTAGTGATGGATATGCATGGTTGTTTAGATACGGCTTACCATAATTATTATGTGTACGAGCCAATTGTTAATTATGTGGCTAGTCCGGTATCGGCTTGCGCCCCGTCATTAGTGACTTTTACCGATTTATCTTTTAGTGATACTAATATTGTTTCATGGAATTGGGATTTTGGTTCTGGAGCAACCTCTTCCATACCGAGCCCATCTCATCTTTATAACGGAAATGGAACCACCGTATACGACATTACTTTTACGGTGACCGATACTTTTGGATGTGCAAATACCATAGACAGTTTAACGCCCATAACGGTTATTGAACCCCCTTCTTTTTTTACCACTAATGATGTTCAGGTTTGTGAAAATAGTCCTGTGGCTTTCAGCGGAGCTCCCTCTGGTAGTTATACATATTTCTGGGATTTTGACGATGGCGGTTATAGTACCCAACAACACCCAACCCATTCGTATGGGGTTAACGGTATATATGATATTTCTTTAACTGTTACTGATTCTTTAGGATGTGATTCTACCTACGTTGAAATGGCATTTATAGAGGTTGAAGATACCCCCGTTGCTAATTTTACGGCAATTCCCGCTACTTCTGATTGTTTTCCCGCCAGTATTGTTTTTACAGATTTAAGTACTTATCCCAACGTGTTATTCTGGACATGGAATTTTGGTGATTCACCCAATGATGTTATTCAATATAATTCAGGGGCTCAAAATTTATACAATGAACCTGGTTATTATGATGTGACCATGGTACTCACCACGGTATTTGGATGTACAGATACGGTAACATTGTATGATTATATTCATATTGGTGGACCAACGGGTAATATTGTAAATAGACCTGAGATAGGGTGTATTAATCAAAAAGTAAGCTTCAGTGCAGATAGTTTGAACGGTGATTCGCAAAGGTTTATTTGGGATTTTGGTGATGGCATTGTGGATACTACCTATGCGCCAAATGAAGCTATTGAACATACCTACTTAAACGCGGGGTTTTATACGGTCTCACTTTTAATATCTGATTTACAAGGTCTGTGTCAAATAACAGATACAAATACCATTGAAATTGATGATGTTACGGCTGATTTTTTAATCTCCGAATTGGACGGTTGTGCTCCTTTATTTACGAACGTTGTTAATAATTCGGTAGGAGAAGATGAGGTAACATGGTTGCTCAATGGGAACAACTACAGTCAAACACAGTTAGATTCATTTTATATTCTTACTCCGGGCCAGCACACTATAAGTTTGGCCATTGTGAATAATCATTCGCAATGCAAGGATACCTTAGATATTGACGTAACCGTTCATCCTTTACCTCAAATTTCATTATCTCCAGATGCATTATTATGTATTGATGATAGTATTCAATTGCATGCATCGGGAGCAAACTCCATTCAATGGACTCCAGGTACATATTTAAATAACGATACTATTCTAAATCCTGTTTCTACTCCCATTCAAGATATTTCATATGCGGTGGTGATTACGGATACCAATAACTGCGAGGCTTCAGATACCGTTAATATTAAAGTTCAACAAAGGTCTAGTTTAGATTATTTGGTTCCAGATACCTTTATTTTTTTAGGGACAGAAATATATTTAACCACCCTAAGTTCTGGAGAGCTATGGTATAATTGGACGCCTACTTTTGGTATGGGGTGCTATGATTGTTCCAATCCACTGGTGGAACCAGATGTAACCACAACTTATACTCTGGAGTATGGCGATGTTAATGGGTGTTTTGCTTTTGATACTACTATTACGGTGGAAGTACTGGATGAATTCAAAGTAACTATTCCAAACACATTTACGCCCGGAACCGATAATTTAAATGACACCTTTCAACCCGTACTTTATGGGGTAGAGGAATTGGTTTATATGCGTATTTTTGATCGTTGGGGAGTATTGGTTTATGAAACAGATGATATAAACCATGGATGGAATGGGATGTATAAAAATGAGCTCGTTTCTCACAATTCCATGTACTCATACACCATTCAAGTAAGAAGATATAATGGAGATATCAAAGATTACTCTGGAATGGTGCTGGTTATAACAAATGGCTTATAATTAGCTTAGCGCTTTTTTTAAACCTAACATTTTTAATGCCGTGACCCCTGCTTCAATGCCTTTGTTTCCGTGTATTCCGCCACTACGATCTATAGATTGTTGTTTGTTATCGTCCGTTAAAACTCCGAAAATAACGGGTTTGCTTGATTCTAATCCAACGTCTTTACAACCTTGTGAAACAGCTTGACACACGTAATCGAAATGAGCAGTTTCACCTCTTATTACTGTTCCAATACAAATAATGGCATCAATTTGAGTTTTTTTAGATAACCATTGGGCTGCTAAAGGCAATTCATAGGCACCTGGGACATCAATTCTTGAAACATTTTCAGGAAGAACTCCATTTTCCAAAAGTGCTTCTTCAGCTCCTTGTGCTAAATTTGAAGTAATATCATCATTCCATTCACTTCTTACAATTGCAATTCTAAATTCTACACCGTTAGGTACGGTGTCAGGATTATAATCTGATAGGTTTTGATTTACAGTAGCCATAAATTTAAATTTCATGCAAAGGTAAGCTTCCTTTTGTTTAGAAGTAATAGGTTTAGAACCATTCTATGCCATATTTATACATCAGGGCTAAAACAAAAAACCGCATAGTTTTACCTACAAACATCCAGAAAGTGGAAATGACCAAAGGTATTCTTGCAAAGCCTATTCCCGCAGCTAAGGGGTCTCCAACCCCAGGCAGCCAGGTAAAAAAAGCATAGAGCCATCCATTTTTTTGAATTTTAAGCATGTATTTATCAATTGTTGTCTTTGAAATTCCAAACCATTTTTCCAGCCAGCCCCATTTACCCAGGCGTCCTATGTAGTAAGTAATCATTCCGCCAATAGTGTTTCCGGTTCCTGCTACAACAATTAAAGTGATTTCATCATATTTAGCGTAAAGCAAACCAATAAATACCGCTTCTGAACCAAAAGGCAAAAGGGTTGCGGCCAAAATGGAAGAAAAAAACATACCCCAATATCCTAATTCCATCCATTCCATGATGCAAATGTAGGGGTTAACTAAATCTTTTAGACAAAAAAAGAGATGATTAAATCATCTCCTTCAAGTATTTTACGAAAGCATTTCTTGTCGAAGAAGAAATTCTAATTGCTCATTTGACAATTTTAATTGGTCCATCATAAATTTGTTTTCTTTTCTCAAACGATGGGTTTCAAAAGCGTTTGAAATGATGTTTTTCAAATAGTTTTCATTCCATGGTTTTTGAACATAATGGTAAATTCTACCTTTATTAATTGCATCAATTACTGCTTGAATATCACTAAATCCGGTAATTAGGATTCGAATAGTTTCTGGAAAATCATTTACAATAGATTCTAAAAATTCTACGCCAGTCATAAAAGGCATTCGCTGATCTGTTAAAACAATAGAAATTTCTCGTTCATCTAATATTTTTCGCCCTTCGGCTCCAGATTCAGCTGTATATATTTTAAAGTCCCTACGAAAGGCTGCTTTAAAGCTTCGAAGGTTATTTACTTCATCATCCACATACAGTAAGGTCAATTTGTCCTTGTCTTTCATTTCCTTTAAATCTTCAGACATATTTATTCGTTTTTGGGGTATTTCAACTCGAAAATACTCCAAATTCCTTACATGTTTTGACAAAATAATGGAAAATAAATTTTTGATGATATTAATTGCAGTTTTATTGAAAATCCAATTCACAAGCGGGGAAGTGAAATGGTTACTTTTGATATAGGTTGATTCCTAGCAAAATGTATATGAAAGAATTATTAAAATCTACTCAAAGTAACAACTTTGAATTTGAACCAAAACTCTTTGACTTATCGGATGAATCTTCTAGACTATCGCTACGTAAGTTAATAACTGACAATCCCCATATTTCAGTTAGTAATGAAATCGAGAATCAGGTTAAAGAATTGGTCTTGTCTCGAAATCCTGGTGGAATAGAAGGGTTGGATTTAAAAAGTCAAATGGACAAGGTGTACCAAGGAACCAGTCCAGAACATTTTGGAGTTTGGGTATATTATGCTTGGAATAATAAATTGGTACATATCTTGCCTAAAGAAGATTTTATTGAACTTCGGACGAATAGAAATCAAAATAAAATAACACGGGAAGAACAGAACCGACTGTCTGATAAAATCATTGGTATTATTGGTTTAAGCGTTGGTCAATCTATTGCGTTAACCTTAACAATGGAAAGAGGTTGTGGCGAATTAAGGTTAGCAGATTTTGATACTCTTGAACTTTCTAATTTGAACAGAATAAGAACTCCCTTGTATAATCTAGGGGTTCCCAAAGTGATTGCAACCGCGCGAGAAATTTTGGAAATTGATCCTTTTCTTAAGGTGAAGGTTTTTGGCGATGGTTTAAAAACTGCTAACATGAAAGAATTCATGCTTGATGATGGGAAATTGAATATTTTAGTGGACGAGTGTGACGGGTTAGATATTAAAATTCAAGCCCGTGAATTTGCTAAAGAAAATAGAATTCCTGTTATTATGGATACTTCCGATAGAGGTATGTTGGATGTAGAAAGGTTTGATTTGGAACCCGAACGTCCCATTTTTCACGGAAGAGTGGATGGAATAGATTCTGCAAAATTGAGTGATTTGTCTAATCCAGAAAAAATTCCAGTAATTTTACAAATATTAGGTTTTGATGAGCTTTCAGAGAGAGCGAAAAGTTCTTTAGCCGAGGTAAAGAAATCTATTAGTACATGGCCACAACTTGCAACATCAGTAATTTTGGGTGGTGCCATTGGAGCGGATGTTTCAAGACGCATATTATTGAATCAGTTTAAAGTTTCTGGAAGGTACTTTGTGGATTTAGAAGAAATAATAAAATAGATGATGAAAAACATCAATGAGTGATAGGGTGGTTTGTTTCATATTGCCCATGTATATAATAATGATTATGAATAATGTAGGAGTCTTATGTTAAGAGTACGTGCTTTTAGAGCTCCTGATGATGTGGCAGCGGGTGAGAAATTTGCGGAAGGTCATCGCAAAGTTTTGGAGGATATTGGTGTCAAAGTCACGTCTGGTAGAAACGATTGGATTCATGATCCCTTTGTATATGTCATGGTTGTGGAAGATACCGCTAATGAAAATAAAGTAGTAGGAGGGGCAAGGCTGCATGTGGCCAATCGTGAAAAGGAATTGCCTATGGTTGAGGCAATTGCACAGGTAGATAAAAGCATTTATTCTGAAATTGATCAGTTGATTGATAATGGAGTAGCAGAGGTTTGTGGGTTATGGAATTCACACGAAATTGCGGGTTTAGGAATAGGAAGTAATATACTTGTAAGAATTTGCATTGCTATTGCCAAACAAGCCAATCTTTCTAAATTGGTAGCCTTAGTTGCAAGACATACGCTACGAAAAGCCATTCAAAAAGGCTTTGAAGTAATTACCACAGTGGGTAATGAGGGTAAATTTAACTATCCTAAATTAGATTTAGTGGCTACGGCCATTGTATTAAATGATATTGAGCTTTTGCCCTTGGCAATTGAATACGAACGTATAGAAATAATGAGGTTGCGAGAAAAACATTTTTTTGTTTGCATGGAAAAATGGCCGAAGGGTGAATTTGAATTAGAGTACCAGTTGCAATTATCATCGGTACAAGAAATTGGGGTGGTATAAAATGAAGTGGGTAAAAGTAATAGTGTTTGTATTTTTCCTTCCTGTAATAGGGAGGACTTCCCCTGTGATGGTTATAAGTGAGGAGGAACCCATTCAACGTGTTCGGGAATATGAGTTTTTTATTGACTCTTCCAATTCTTTTGATATTCATCAAGTTTCTGAAGAACCTTTTTATATTTTAACAAAGGAAAATTATTCGGAACTTCAAAATACACGGGTTACGTGGATTCGATTTAACTATCGAAATGCGGAAAGTATTGAGGATGTCGTTTTATTTTTTGATCAAGCTAATATTGATACCATTGAGGTTTTCCAAATAACCGCGAAGGGTACTTGGAAAAAAACTCTTTATGGTAATAATTTAAATTTTGGTGAACGTAAATACCAAACCACTCATTTTATCTTTGATTTAGAAACTTCCAAAACGGAAAAAGAGGTTTATGTTCGTATTAAGAACAATGTAAAAACTTCTTTTAATTTCATGATTGGAAGAGACACAGATATCTTTAACCATGAACAAAATGGGAATATATTGTTCGCTATAATTTTAGGTGTTTTTATCGTAATGATATTCTATAACCTGTTTCTGTATTTAATGATTAGGGAAACAGTGTATTTAATTTATGTGGTTCAATCTTTCTTTACTGCTATTTTGCAAACCGTGTTATTTGGATTCTCCTTTCAGTATTTCTGGCCTAATAGTATCTTTTTGCAAGAGTATGGAGTTGAGTTTTTAACCACTGTAGGAACATTTTTTGGAATAATCTTCATGAATTCATTTCTGAAAACAAAAACGAATGCGCCTAAATTGTTTAAAGTATCTAAGTTGCTTTTAGGGTTATATACCCTTTTAGGTATTTTAGTATGGTTTGAAAATACTTTGGTAAATGCCATTTTACTTGGCCTACAACCCCTTGCGGCATTGTTTATTTTGGGAGTCGCTATAAACGTCATGTTAGCAGGTTATAAGCCTGCACGTTTCTATTTAATATCCTGGTCGGTTTTTTTAGTGGGAATTTTAATATTCGTATTATCTGAAGTGGGAGTAGTGGAAAGAAATACCTTCACCACATTGACGATGACCATGGGGGCAGGACTCGAGACGGTTTTACTTTCTTTTGCCCTAGCTAACAGAATTAACATCTTAAAAAATGAACAAAAAGAAGCCGTATCAAAGTCGTTCCGTTTAGAAAAGGAAAAAGCAACTATTATTCAAGAACAAAATTTGGTGTTGGAGCAAAAGGTGGTAAAACGAACAGATGAACTAGAGAAGTCAAAAAGTAAATTAGAGGAAAAAAACTCAGAAATTGAGGAGGCATATTTAGAGCTAAAAAGTGCTCAGTCGCAGTTGGTTAACGCTGAGAAAATGTCGTCACTTGGTCAATTAACAGCCGGTATTGCTCATGAAATAAATAATCCAATAAATTTTGTAAGTTCTAATGTTTCGCCATTAAAACGTGACGTAGAAGATATCATTGAGCTTTTTGAACGAACAGAATCCATTGCGAAGGAAAATGTATCTCCAGAGAAAATGTGGGAGATAGATGAATTAAAGGAAGAGGTAGAATACGAATATCTGGTAGATGAGATTAATCAATTACTGGATGGAATGAAAGACGGTGCCAATAGAACGGTTGAAATAATTCAGGGACTAAAGCTTTTCTCAAGGTTAGATGAGGAAGATTTAAAGAAAGTAAATCTGGAAGAAGGGTTGCATGCAACGTTAGTTTTACTCAATAGTAATATTAAACACTATTTAGAAGTAGAAACCCACTTTTCGGGTATTCCAAACGTTGATTGCTATGGAGGAAAAATGAACCAAGTGTTTATGAATATTCTTTCAAATGCGATACATGCAGTGAAATCCAAAGAAACGCAAGATGGTAAAATTGAGATTTCAACCAGACTCGAAAACAATAACGCAATTATTGCCATTAAAGACAATGGAATTGGAATGTCGCAAGACGTTATAAACAAACTATATGAACCATTCTTTACAACTAAACCAGTTGGAGAAGGCACCGGACTTGGAATGTCTATTGTGTTTACTATTATTGAAAAAATGAATGGCACCATAAAGGTAAATTCTGAGCTAGGTATAGGAACAGAGTTTATTTTATCACTACCTATTACTGACACCACAAAACCACCACTATGATTGATTTCAAACAAGAGCAGGATGGAGCTGTTTTGTACGTTGATGACGAACAAAACAACATAAACTCTTTTAGGTCAACCTTTAGAAAAGAGTTCAAGGTGTATTCCGCAATTAACGCTGTGGAAGCACTGAAGAACTTAAAGAGTTATCCAGATATAAAAGTGATTATCTCAGACCAGCGAATGCCTGATGTCACCGGAGTCGAGTTTTTTGAGAAGATTAGACATATTTACCCCAATAAGGTTCGGGTTATTCTAACCGGTTACTCTGATATTAAGGCGGTTATTGACGCTATTAATAAGGGTCAAGTATATCGTTATATTGACAAGCCTTGGAATAATGATTTAGTTCGTTTGGCTATTCAAGATGCGATGGACCTATTTGACACGCGAAAAAACCTTTCGGATAAAAATGAGTCTTTACAATCGGCCTATAACGAACTAGACAAATTTGTTTACAGTGTTTCGCACGATTTGCGGTCTCCATTAATGTCCATTTTGGGAATAGCTAATTTGGCTGAAGTGGATGTCCAAGATCCAAAATCTTTAGAGTACTTTCAAACCATTAAAGGAATGGTAGATAAATTAGATGGGTATATCCATCAAATTATTGACCATTATAAAGGTTCTCAGGGAAAACAATTTGGTGACCGAATAGACTTTAATAAAGTCGTAGATGAAATTATTGAGAGTATAAAGTATCATCCAAGCGCTCAAGGAGTCAAGTTCCAGGTAAATCTAGAGCAATCTGACAGTTTCCTCTCCAATAAAATGAACGTAAAAACCATTTTGAGTAATTTGATTTCGAATGCTTTTAAGTATCAAAGAGAAGAAGAAACTAATAAGTTTGTGGAGGTTACGGGAACCATTACCTCTGAAAAGGCAGAAATCATTGTAAAAGATAATGGAGTAGGTATAAAAGAAGATAAAAAAGAGGAAGTTTTTAATATGTTTTATCGAGCTAAACAAGATGAAACAGGTACAGGTCTTGGGCTATTTATTGTGAGTGAAGCTATTGAAAAATTAGCAGGGTCTATAGATTTACGGTCTACTTTCGGTAAGGGCACAGAAATCAAATTAATACTTCCAGGAACGAGTGAGTGATAAATTATCCATAGTTATTGTAGATGATAATGAGATTGATCTAATGATTGGTGAGCGTTTGCTATCAAGGGTAGATCAAAGTATTGCATTGACAAAATTTAACCATTCAACAGAAATGTTGAATTGGCTGCAGCGGGAGGATGAAAATTCGTTTACTACGAACACCATTTTTCTTGTAGATATTTATATGCCTATATTCAATGGGTATTATGTGGCGGAACAAATCACCCAAGTATTTGATGCATTTGATAAGAAAGCAATCATTTATTTAGTAAGTGCTACTATTGAAATTTCCGATAATAGAAAACTAATGCTTAACTCTCGGGTAGAAGGATACATTGGAAAGCCGGTAACGGTAAGTTTATTTAAAGAACTGATTAAAAAGCATGGTTAATCCAATGGCTTTCCCTGCATAACCTGATTAATAATGTATTCGATTGCAGCAAACCTCGCAACTCCTTTTTTATTTGCGTTAATAATTTTCCAAGGAGCATGATCGGTATGGGTTTTTTCAAACATCAATTTCTTATAGTGGGTATATTGATCCCATAACTCTTGAGCTTGACTATCTACCTTACTGTATTTCCATTTTTTTAATGGGTTATTTTGTAGGTTAGTAAATCTTCTAAGCTGTTCTTCTTTTGATATAGAGAAATACAATTTAATGAGAATAGTATCATCGTCTTGAATCATTTTCTCAAAATCATTTACCTCTGACATAAATTTGTCATATTGCTTTTCTGTACAGAAACCATTCACGGGTTCCACTACTGCACGGTTATACCAACTACGGTCAAAAAATAGAATTTCACCATGTTTGGGTAGGTGAGAAACATATCGTTGAAAGTACCATTGATCTCCTTCCTCAAGGGTTGGCTTTGGTAAGGCCACTGTTTTAAGAGACCTAGGGTTTAAGAACTGGGTTATTCTTCGAATGGCGCCACCTTTACCTGCCGAATCACGCCCTTCAAAAATGACAATCACTCGTTTGTTATTTTCGGTAACGTAATGCTGCAGTTTTAAAAGCTTAATTTGCCAATTTAATAGCCCTTTTTCATATTTAATTCTACGTAGTGCTTTTTCTACATCAAAGTTTCGTTGAGATAAAAGAACCTTTAATCCTGCTTTTGATGTTAATAGTTTAATGTCTTTTTCTTTTAAATCTAGCATAATTAGGCGTTTAAATGGTTTAGTCGTTGGTAACGCATTACAATATTTGGATCTGGATTTAAATAAGTTAAGGCGTCTTCCTTTCCATCGTAATCAAATTTGGAGAGTATGTATCTCATAGACTCAAGCCGGGCAACCTTCTTGTTATTGGCATGAATAATTGTCCATGGCGATACCATGGTGTGAGTGTGGGTGAACATTTCTTCCTTAAAATGGCTATATCTGTCCCATAACTCTTGTCCTTTTTCATCCACCGGTGAAATCTTCCATAACTTTAAGGGGTCGGTTTTTCTACTTGTGAAACGCGCCATTTGAACCTCTTTGTCAATAGAAAACCAGAATTTGATTATTTCCACGCCTTCTTCCATTAGCATTTGTTCAAACTCCGTAACTTGTTTTAAGAAGGTTTTGTATTGTTCTTCGCTGCAAAAGCCCATAACAGGTTCTACTACTGCTCTATTATACCAGCTTCTATCAAAGAAAACGATTTCACCAGGTTGAGGTAGCTCTTTGACATATCTTCTAAAATACCATTGACCGCGTTCTAATTCTGTAGGTTTGTTTAAGGCTACCACACGCATAGAACGAGGATTTAAATGCTCCACAAATCTTCTAATAGACCCTCCTTTCCCAGCGGCATCGCGACCTTCAAAGATGATCATCACTTTCTTTTTGTTCTTCATTACCCAGTTTTGAAGTTTTACTAACTCCATTTGTAAGTACCTCAAATCTTTTTCGTAAGCTAATGTGCGCTCAATTTTTGAAATAGATACTTGTTTACCTGAAAGTAATTTTAATAAATCTTCTTTTGTCTTTAATTCTAGGAGTTCCTCCTTAGTAATCTTATTAGCCATAGTATTTGTGCTTATCTCAAAATTATGAAATATGACCCTTTTAAACACAAAAAAATAGCATGTTTTTTTGTGAAAAAAAAGTATTAAATTCACCCAGAATCAAATCAATCAATATGAAAAAGACTTACATTTTTTCACCTATTATTTTGGGAATAGGTGCCTTGTTATGGATAAGTGCTTCTGGAGGAGTGGCCAAAATTCAAAGTAAAGATCGAACAGGAAGCCCTGTAAGCGATGTGGCGTGTACACAATGCCATATGGCAACTGGTAATTTTTCTACCTCTGCAATTATTCAGCTAACAGATATGAGTGGTGGATCAGTAACTGCTTATGTTCCTGGTGAAGTATACAACCTAAAAGTACGCGTGCAATCTTCGGGTAATGTGGGGCATGGATTTCAGGTTACGGGGTTGTTATCGGATAACACGAGTGCAGGAACTTGTTCTTCACCCTCTGTAAATACTGCCATTACGCCATTAAACGGAAGATGGTATTTTGAACAAACTGGCGCGATTAGCAATGGGGAGTATGAAATGGTGTGGACTGCCCCAGCCTCAGGGAGCGGTGTGGTTACTTTTTATGGCGTGGCTTTAGCTCATAATGGTGATGGAATGACCACGGGTGATGAGTTTGTGAATATTCCCAATACGGTTATTACTGAAGACATTTCGAGCGGTATTACGGAGGTAGCGGGGTTGCAGGTTAATTTATTTCCGAATCCAGTTCAAAACGTTTTATCTGTTCAGGCGGAGAATAAAATTTTGGGTATTAATGTTATAGATATTTCAGGTAAATCGGTTCTTAAAACAGTAGGTACTGGAAGTCTTATGGAGGTAAATGTTGCTGAATTACCCATTGGGACTTATTTTATGGAGGTTACTTCAACCCAGGGGGTAGAGAAGGCTACTTTTATTAAAAACTAAAACCGTTTATGGGTAAAAAAAAGGGATGCTTCAGCATCCCTTTTTTTAGAATATTTTTCACTTATTCTCCTAAGCGGAAGATTAAGCCTCCACCTACATCTCCTGAAAGGAAGCTTGAACCAGCATAAACCCCAGCACCTGCGCCTCCAGTTCCAACGCCAATACCAACTCCACCCCATTGAATAGGAGCAAGCCCTCTAATATGTACGTCAATTCCAATTCTTTCTGACATCATGATTTTAGCCCCTAATCCAAAACCAATGGCAAAACGGGTAAAATCAGTTTGCCCAATCTGAGCGTAATAGTCATTCATGTTGGTGAATTTATAGTAAGCGGCCCCGATGTTGAAGTTTCCGTATGGCTGAATAGGACCATCACTAAAATAACGTACCCCACCTAAAAGAAAATAATTTTCTAGTACATCGGCAAAATGTTCTGTGGCGCCACCACTTGGTCCGTAGTAATCTCGAATAGTTGTAGTGGATACCGTGGTGCTATAAGAAAACTGAATGGCATTATCTCTATCTAGGTTGTAGTCTAAATTGATACCATAAGTAGTATTTCCTTTCACCTTAATTTCACCACCGTAAATAGGAACCTTAGCACCAAAGTTATATCCTACGTGAGGAATTAAATCAATTTGAGAGAAACCTAGAGCTGGAATAAGTAGAACTCCAGTAAGAGCTGTTAAAAGTTTATTAATCATATTTTGTGTTTAGTCTGTTACGAGTATGCTAATGTAAGAAATATCTTAAAGAGAATACTTTAAAAGTTTGTCTAATGTCTCGGTAGATACAGAATGGTAGTTTGGTCGCGCCTTAGTATAGATTTCAGTAGCTCTAGTGCCACTTGGATCTACTTCTAATAATGCTCTATATAATGGAGTTAAAAATTTACGTCTTCCTACATGGATTAAAAATTCTTCAACGGCAGGATCTACTTTGGTATAACCCGCTTTGATACTTTTTTCTAACCAAATAGCTAAAATTTCATTGTTGCCTGATTGGGTGAAATGGTAGGCATTATCTAGTTCAGCGTATCGGTCTATGTTTAACGTATCAGGTAACTTTCTAATAAATTGTAACCACTCATTAGTAGACCATTCGCTTACCTCAATTTCATCTAAAGAAAAAGCACCGTCAGACCATGCTTTTAGAGAAGAACCCACTCTTTGAAATCGTGCAGAAGTAAATTCAGGACTGTTTTGAGGTAACCCTGGCTCATATATCCATTTTTCAATTTGAAGGTTTGGACGTTTCATGGAGTCTGCACCAATAAGGTTGCTATCCATATACACAATGAATTGCTCGGTAGTAATGTTTTTAAATGTATGATCTGTAAAGTATTGCTTTAAGAAATCATCCATTCGTTTTTTACCAAACTCATTTTTAAGCATAGACAAAAAGAAAAAGCCTTTTTCGTAGGCAATGTCTGTCATTCCATCATCAGGGTTTCTTCCTTTTAACTCTAGTTTTAAACGGGTGTCTTCAGCTGGTAAATCCTTTAAAGAAAAGGCTAAATCTTGAGAACCTAAAATAGATAACATGTCTGAGTAATCCGTGCCATTTAAAGAATCCATGATTCTTCTTTCTAAATAAACCGTGAATCCTTCGTTCATCCAGAAGTCATTCCAGTTGGCATTTGTTACCAAGTTACCCGACCAAGAATGCGCCAATTCGTGTGCAATCAAAGCGGTCAACGAACGATCGCCTGCAATAATGGTAGGAGTTACAAATGTTAAACGTGGATTTTCCATTCCTCCAAAAGGAAAAGAGGGTGGAAGTACTAACATATCATATCGTTCCCAAGCATACTTTCCAAAAAGCTCTTCGGCAATTTGAACCATTTTTTCGGTCTCACCAAACTCGTGAACCGAAGCGGCAAGTTGACCTGGTTCTGCATAAACTCCAGTACGGTCACCTAACGCTCCAAATTCTAAATCACCTACAGCAAGTGCCAACAAGTAACTAGGAATAGGCTGATTCATTTCAAATTCGTAAACTCCTGTTTCGTTTTTCTCTTGCGGATTGGTAGCACTCATTAAGGCTAATAAATCGGTTGGGACTTTCACCTTGGCATTGTACGTGAATTTTACTCCCGGAGAATCTTGACATGGAATCCAAGTTCTGGCTAAAATAGCTTCCGATTGGGTAAACATAAATGGATGTTTCTTTCCGTACGTTTGTTGTGGGTTTAACCATAAAACAGCCCCCGCGCTTGGAGAACTTTGGTAAGTAATACTAACTTTCTTTGTTTCTGGAGTTACAGCAATGTAAAGAGGAGCTCCCATATGAGGTTTAGCCGCTCCAATTTTAAACCCAGTTTCTTGTCCGTTATCCAACGTAACTTTAGAAATATTTAGATCAACAATATCAAAAACAATGGTATCGGTGTCACTTACATTTACAAAATCCCAAGTGGCCGTTGCGGTAATAATTCGCGTATCGAAATCTACTTGAGCATCCCAATCCAGGTGGGTTACATAGGCATCTTTCTTTTGCGCATAGGTATGGAAGTCGGTAGAATCATAAGTAACTGCAGTATCTTCAACTACCGTTTCTTTTTTCTCAGTAGTGCTACATGACATAACAACAAAGGTGATTGCACTAATGGCAAGTAAAATTGATTTATTCATTGAATTTGGTTTTTACGTGCGCAAATATAACCACAGAGGTAGGTTTATTAGCCATCCCGTAAGAAGCAAATAATAACAGCCCAAGGTTAATGCAGGGTTAATTGCTACCGAGCCAGTGTTTAAATTCTTTGGTTTTGTTTCTAGACACAATAATCATGTCTTCGGTATATCCAAGTAAATCAATTTTTAAACGGCTATTACTCCATGAAACAATATCCATTTGCGCGTCAATGGCAATGATGAAATTTCGGTTGATTCGGAAATAGCGATTGGGATCTAAGCTAGCTTCTAGTTGTTCTAACGAGTAATCAATAACATAGCTTCTCTGTTTATTAGTGAAAACATAGGTACCCTTATCCATGCTATAAAATGCTTGAATATTAGAGGTTAAAAGCGTTTTAATATGTTGGCCCACCTTTACCATAAAACGGTCTTTGTAGGCAACACTTTCGGTTTTGAGTTGCGAAGCCAATGCTTGTAAAACCATGGGGTCAATGGCAGGTTTCGATAAAGACTTTAACTTATTCAATGCCTTTGATAATTCTTGGCCATCTACGGGTTTTAGTAGGTAATCGATCCCATTATTCTTAAAAGCCTTTATAGCATATTGATCATAAGCCGTGGTGAAAATAATAGGAGGGACAGTACCCAGAGATTCATATATTTCAAAGCTGAGCCCATCTGCCAATTCAATATCACTAAAAATGAGGTCTACCATACTAAATGACAAAAATTCAACCGATTCTTGAATAGATTCTAATTTAGCTATGATTTGAATAGACGCATCTGTTTCCAGAATCAAGTTTTCCAATCTACGTGCGGCACGTGGTTCGTCTTCAATAATTATGGCTCTCATACTATTGCTGTGAAATGATTGGAATGGATACTATAAATGATTCTTCGTTCTGAGTAACGATTACTTTTTCTTCTGTGAAGTAGGCGTAACGTTCCGTTAAATTGGTCAACCCAATTTTATGCGATTCAACAGGTGTTGTTTTGGGTTGCCAATTGTTTTCAACCGTTACCACATTTCCCGTACGGAAAATCTTAACCACTAATGGTTTTTTTGTGGTAGCCTGATTGTGTTTAATACAGTTTTCTATGAGCAATTGTAACGACATGGGAATCACCATTTCGCTTGCAAAGAAGGGAACCTCCAACTCAAATTGCACCCGATTTTCAAAACGTGTTTTTAAAAGAAAGGTAAAGGATTCGATAAACTCCACTTCTTTTTCTAACGCAATAAGTTCCACCTCTTTTGCATCCAGTACATAACGATAGAGGTCACTTAACTGACGAATAAATTTCTCCGCCAATTTTTGATCTTCATACACCAATTCCGTAAGCACATTAAAGCTATTGAACAGAAAGTGCGGATTAATTTGACTCTTTAAGGAATCGTATTTGTAACGAATCATTTCGGTTTGTAAACGTTCCTTTTCTACCTCCATGGTAATCATGTTTTTACCAAATCCAATGAAAGTAAGCAGAAAGGAAATGGCAAAAGAAATGGAAAGTGTGATTTTAGTCGACTCTAAGGTTTGACTCACCATTTCAGACCAAGTTACTTCAGGAACAAAAATGGTAAACATAATGACTTGAACCACAAAGTATGCTAGGGTAGAGTAAATGGCAATACCCACAATATTGGCCAATGCTCTTTTAAGCATGCCATCTCGCCAGGGTAATTTTTCATCTAAATAATGAAAAACAGCGCTGTTTCCTACGGCCTGAGTTACCCAAATGGTGGTGCCCCAAATATTAGCCACCACAAAAGAGCCAACGCTATTGTACGATTGTGGCCAACAGAAATGAAGAAAAACAAAGTCAAGCAAGGTCATCACAATAAAGACTTGCCAAATGTTTTTAAATGGTTTTATGACTGCTGTTAACTTCATTTCTCAAATATAATTTCTTTTGTGATGCAGATAGCGATTTAATTAGTTTACCGTTTTCAAGGTGATTTGAAGGTCGGAGTTGATTTCAAAAATTTGGTCTTCAAAATCAGCAGGGCCCATAAATCCACGGGCATCATTTGAATAACCGTAACCTTCTTCGGGTTTGCCAAACATTCCGGTGTCTAATTTACCGTTGTCGTTGGCATCATGGTAATACGTAACCGCATACTTACCACTTTCAATATTGGTTAACATCACCGTACAAACACCGTTTTCTACCGTTCCTTTGGTTTTTTGAACCACTTTTTCATTGGCATCTGATAGACTAATAAAAACGGTTCCGGTGTTCTTTTCTAGTTCAGTAATTTTAATGGTTAATGTGTTTTGAGCCATCCCTACCATAGAGAATAAGGCGATGATTGAAGTTAGAATAATTGATTTCATGATATTTGGTTTTTGATGTTTAAAATTTAGTTGTTACAATCGGCTTTTAGATTCTGGGCTTGATTTTTCCCCCAAGATGGATTCATGTCAGCTACTTGATTATAGCTGTCCCAGTTGGTTTGCAACGTTTCAATACGTTCGCAAAAAATGGAGGTATCTGTACCAAAGAAATTTGCCGTTCCAATTTCATTGGTGAGTTGTAAATATAAGGCTCTAGGATTAGTAGGATTAATAGCGAGTGCTTTTTTCAATGATTCATGCGATTTTATGCTGTATTCTCTACCACGTGTCATCGGGTCAACCACCAATCTTCCGGTGTATAAAAATGCTTGGAGTGCATAGGCTTCGGTGTTTGTAGGTTGCAGTTCAAGCACCTTGGTAATTGATTTTTCTGCCACATCTAGGTAAGCATCTTTTTGAGCGCCATCTTTGATCATAAAGCTCATCAAAACGTAGCAATGTGCTTGGTAATATTCGGGCAACCATTCGGCATCGGCAAATTTTGCGATACGTTGAAATGAATTTGCGGTAGATTGCATGTCTTCTACACTTTTTGAAGTGGCAAATTGGCTTAATGCCGCTTCCATAGCTTGTTCGTAGGCTGAGTTACCTGCAAACGATTGTCCGGTTAATAGCAATGCAATTATTGTGGTAAACGTTTTCATAATATTTGTTTTAGTTGATTAAAAATTGATTTTATCTAGTTGATTGGTTTCGCCTTTTTTGGTTAGTGTAATGAAGCATCCTACAAAAAAGAAACTCTTAGCAGCGGGTAGGGTAGGAGTGCGACCGTACACACCTTCTGAGTTAGGAACTACATCATAGTTGTAACCGAAAACTTGTTCAAATCCCAATACATTGGTTGCCGAAGCATATAAGATGATGTTTTGACGGTATAAAAAACTCCAGTTTAAATCTAAGCTCAAGTTATCTGGAAGTTTTCCAGCATTAAATTCTGCGGAATTTTTGTCATTAAACACACGTGAACTCCCGTATCTAAAAGATCCACCTACATACGAACGCCAATCGCCAATCCAATGCTTATACACCACCGTTAAACTGTGGGGTACGGTAAAAGTTGGGGTAGCGGTAGAGGGATAATGTCTAAAGTTTCTTTCGGCTTTTAGGTAAGAGTAGGAAATCCAGTAAGATCCGTTTTTGATAGATTTTTTGTCTTTTAAATACACATCAATCCCGTAAGCGTATCCATCACCAGAATTGGTATAAGGAGCCGTAATAGAATTACCATATTTAACCAAATTCTGGTAACCTTTGTAATATAACTCGGTTCTAAAAGTTCGGTCTTTGATGGTTTGATTATAGCTGATTACATAATGTTGTGCCATTTCGTTAGCTAGGTAATCTCTGTTTAATAAGTGTTCGTTCATTGGGTTTTGGTAAAACCATCCGTAAGCCGCAGAAAGACTAGAATTCTCACCTGTTTTGTAAGCCATAGAAAGGCGTGGACTTACGGTACTTCTGTTCAGGTATTGCGAATTTTCTCCACGAACGCCAATATTGAAAAGGAGTTTGGCTGAGGTATACACTTGTGCTTCTAAAAAGCCGGCTGTAAGGTTTTCGTGAAAGCTAACCGAGCTGTCACCTTCTTGATTTAAACGCTTATACTGGTTACCAAAATCAGTGTGAATATTTTCAACTCCTCCGCGGATTCTAATCTTTTCACTTAAGTGATATTTAGCCGTTCCTTTTACATGATTTCCCATCATTTTTTGCGTAAGGATATCGTCTCTTCGGGTAAATTGATCTTTGTTATTGGTGAATGATCCTCCAATAGTAATGTACCATTTTTTGGAAGGAGAGCCGTGCCAATTCACATTTACAAATTGATTGTTGTTTTGTACATCGGTTTGTAATGTGGCACTAGTGCCATCGCGGGTAGACTGAAACTGCGATAAGTTACTTTGATCCATAGAAGCATAAACTTTAAACATTCCAGACCCTTTTGTTTTTTGACGAAAGTTCATAGAACCACCGTAGGCTTGTGGTTCTTTGTTCCACTCGTAGTTTTGTGGAATCAAACTCATGTATGGTTTTAAATTGATGTAGTTACCAGAAACCGTTAATGCACCGTTTTTCCATTTTTTTGTTCCGGCTAAATCGCCACCCACGGTCATTAACGAAATGTTTAATGCATCTTCATCGGGCATATCGTTGGTGTTTAAAGTAAGTACTGATGAAAGTGCTTGTCCGTATTCTGCAGAATATCCTCCAGTACTGAAAGATGTTCCTTGAAACATAAACGGGTTAAACCGTCCTCTTACCGCCATATTTGGAGCGCTGGAGGTGTAGGGTTGATGCACATAAATACCATCAATATAAGTCCCGGTTTCACGGCCTTCACCGCCATGAACAAATAGTTTTCCGGATTCTCCATTATTACTGGTTCCAGGCAAAGAGCGCATGGCTGCATTGATATCGCCTAAAGAACCTGCGGTGGTTACCATTTCTAAGGAAGACATAACGAGCGCCTTTTCCGCTTTTCCAGTACCATAACTACCTGCAGTAATGGTAACGGCTTTGAGTTCGTTAAAAGTCTCTTTCAGCTTAATGGCTAATTGGTGGTTTGTTCCTAGTAGTTGTAAACTTTGACGGTGATTATCAAATCCTACAAATTCTGTAATCAGAACAAAAACTCCGGTATCTGTAAAAGAAAAGGCATACTTTCCGTTGGCATCGGTAGAAGTACCGGTAAAGGTATTTTCAATATATACGTTAGCTCCTGGAAGCGGGTTTCCGTCTATGTCAGTAACAACACCGGAAATGGTTTGAGCGCCTAAGGTGGCAGAGAATAGAATAAATAAAACGAGTACAGTTGATTTCATAACACTTGGTTTGTGAAAGCAAATGTGCTGCGCTAGTTCTGTTTTATAAATTAAAGGTTACCGAACTGTCGTTTTAATAGGATGAAATGTCAAACTTTATGGCGAGTCATTTTAAAGGTGTGGCTAGATTTTGAATTTGATCTGAGTCATTTAATTTTTTTCCGATGGAATCAAAAGAAAACCGATAGAATTATCAAGCTAAAATAAAATGGCCTTTTTCATAGAGTTTTAACAGGATTTAGAAAGGGGAGTAGGAAGGTGTATGATGAAATTGCTGATCATGCATATAATTATAGGAAGACCTTGGATTGGGTAGCTTGTTTACCTTTTTGAAAAGTAAGGGTATGACAACTTCATAGGTTACCGGCTTACTATCTATTTTGTATTTTCCTATTTTCAAGCCATTAATCGATGAACTTTTAAGTACCTCATTAATGGTGGTTTTGTGCTCGGAAGATAAGGTATGAATGCTTTTTAATTGGGTTATTTTACCCTTGGTATTCACTCGTACTAAAATCAATGCATATCCAAACTCTTGATTCTTTAAGGTGGTAGAATATTTTCGGGTTTTTGTATCTAAAATAAAAAGGTTTTGCAGTTCTGATAGGTTTAAATCCAATCCAGGTTGCGTAATTTGATAGATTTCCTTCCCCTCATCCTCGAAATAAGAATAGGTTATTTTTCCTTCTTTAAAAGCTTGATAAATGGTTCTGCTGTTTAGCGAATCCACAAAATTGATCGAATCTATTGGCGCATCATTATCGTAAATAGTAGCGTATTTATTGGCGTAAATGATTAATGGCGAATAGGGATCGTTAACCACTTTTTTAATTTCATGAGTAACTTTTCCCTCCGAATTATTATAGGTAATGCGTTTGGTGCTGTTGCCTTCAATTACTTTTTCTTGATTTACCTGTCCATTTGGATAGTAGGAACGCAATAATCCTTCTTTGGTCATGTTCACCAAGTCTGAATAGGAAAGGGATAGCACTTTTTTAGAATCCTTATAAAATTCTAATACAAATATTTCTTTTCCATACTCCACACAATAGGCCTTTAAGGTATTTTTTGTTGGAGTGTTTTGTGAAATGTAAAAACTATTAAAATATAAAGGAGTTTTGTTTTTAAACGATTCTAAAAACTGCAGCCTTTTTATTAATTCATTAATCTTTCCGTTAGTATAAGTTTGAAATTGTAACTGTTGCTCTAAATCTTGTGATTCCTCAAAATAGGTCTTCAAAAAGTTTAGGTACTTTTTCTTTACCGAAATATCAAGCTCAAACCAGTCGGTAGTGTTTTTAGGACGCATTAGAAATACCGAGGGTGAGTTGGATTTATTGCTTTTAGGTACGCTGGCAAATTCAAGGTTATATGCTTCTCCTTCATATAAACATATATGAGTCCCATTTTTAATCATGGTTTGGGCCGTTTGCCTAATGTATGATAGTGTTTTGTATTGCGAAATAGTGAATAAAGAATCCGGACCAATTCTAGCCGAAACAAAAGAGCTGGTCTTTACTTTTAGTTCCCTCCCTCCATTTATACCGGTTGTAAAAACCTTTCCATTAATAAATTTAAGTTGAGCCTCCTTACTGGATTGGTTATTGAATGTAATTGTACCCTCCATAAATTGGTTGGCATAAACGTATGCTGTTAACGACTCTGATGGCGAATAGAGGAAAGGCTCGTATTGATTTAAAAATGGATTTCCTTCTAAATCAAATAAGTAACCCATTGAGTTTTGAGCGAAACATGGAACGAATAGCCCAATAAAGAATAGGGATGAAAGTATGGCGGATTTCATGTAATGAATTAAAAATTTCAAGTCCCAAATCTATTGGTTTTCCTTAATGTATGGATAACCTAGGTAAGTTATTATTCACTTTTTATTAACGGTTTGCTAATTTGTTAATGCGTTAAAAACAAAGTGGGCTTCATTCTTTTGCGCCAAAAACAAATGGAACTATTTTTCGGAGTATTTGGGGCCCTTTTTTCAGTAATGAATCCCCTAAGCACAGTGCCTATGTTTGTGAGTTTAACCGCAGATCAAACCAAAGCAGAACGTGCACAAATTGCTTTTAAAACCGCATTAAACGTGATGATCATTTTGGTAATATCCTACTTTGCAGGAAAGTACATTTTATTGTTCTTCGGCATCAGTGTAGATTCTTTAAAGATTGCCGGTGGGTTAATTATTGCTTCCTCTGGATTTGCCTTATTAACTGGTAAATTCTCAGAACATAAAGGAATGAAACGCGATCGAGTAAAAAAGGATATTCATTCTAGAGATGACATTGCGTTAACTCCTTTAGCCATACCCATGATTGCCGGACCGGGAACCATATCCTTATTAATTACTTACAACCAAGAATCAAGCGGAGTGATGTACACGGCCACCATTTTAGGAGCTATTGTAGCCTGTTGTGTGTTGATTTTCTTTATGCTACGCGGTTCACATCCTATTGTGAAAGTATTGGGCGCTTCGGGAATTAACGCCTTATCTAGAATTGTAGGATTTATAGTGATTGCCATTGGTATTGAGTTTATTATTTCTGCCGGATTAAATGTGGTTAAGCTGATAGAGTGGGGGGGATAGAATGATCGTTTCCAGCTGCAAATGGCAAATAAAGACTATTTTGGGACAATTATTAAATCAATACCCGTTCTGCGGTGCATGAATGCGCTTATTGATTGCTTTGTAAGATTGCATCCTACAAATAGGTAGTTGGTCTTTTAAAATTATGCCATATAATAGCCCCATAAATGCGTGGTATATAATATACCGGACTTGTTTTTCTTTACCCAGTTAGGGAAGATGATACGAAAATGAAAATTAACCAAATAGCCATAAAATCAACCCTTACTATACCTTTAGAACCATTGGAATGGTTTAGAAAAAGAAAGACATAAATACGATACACAGAGACTTTTATATCACACGTGATTTACAATAAATGAGCGCTGAAAAATATTTAGATCAACCATTATCGAAGAATAAATGGATCTAATTATAGGTCACTTTTAAAATAAAATGTAACAATTTTTGATTTCTGCATCTAAAGGGTAATCAAAAGTAAAAACAATGAAAAATTTTATTTTATTATTCGTCTCATTCGTATTTTTAGTTTCAATTTATGCAAAGAATGAAAGTTTACCTACCGGTGAAGAAGTTACTGGAAAAGGTAAATCTATCGTATTAAATAACGGTTTTACTCTTCCTGTAGACATTTGGAAGCCACTAGTAAAGGAATTGGAAAATAATAATGAAAGTTACAAAGTTACTTTTGCTGGTTTTGGAGAAATAAAACCAATAGAATTCTCTTGGTTATCTTCAGTCACCGAGTCTCTAAAAACCTATATCTTGGCAAAATATCTAGAAAATTCGGCCAATATTAGACATGGTTTGGGTGTGGCCATGGCCACTTGGCTTACCGCACAAAACGATTTAATACCTGTCTCTTATACACATCTCCGAGCCCACGAGACTCC
>CAJXPI010000014.1 GCA_913057875.1 uncultured Flavobacteriales bacterium | reverse complement strand
GAGATGCTCAGGAGTCTCGTGGGCTCGGAGATGTGTATAAGAGACAGATATGTTAGGTAGTGAGATTCACGAATTTGTAAAAACTATAGGTGAAATAGAAAATGTTGAAGCAAATAAAGAGTTCCAAAAGGTGATTAAGGAAACCAAAAATCAATGTGTTTTCTTGATGGGTAGCGATTTAAAACATGCGCAATTAGCCGTAATTAATCTTAGTATTTTATATGAGGAGGTGCCAAAATATTTTGGTGCAACCGAAAATTAGATTTACCGTATTTTACTCCAATAAAATAGTAATTTTACCGCCCTATATTTTGGAGTATGTATAAAACCATCAACGGTATTCAACACATTGGCGTAGGTGTGCCAAATCACGCGGAATCATGGAAATGGTACCGCCAAAATTTTGGTATGGACATTTGTTTTTTTAATGGAGCTGCCGAAGCGCCATTAATGCAGATTTACACCAAAGGTGAGATCATCAATAAGCAAGCAGCCATGATCTCCAATCTTCATGGTGGTTGTGCTATGGAGGTGGTTAGTCCGTTATCTTTTGATGCTACCAACGCTAAGGTTGATTTTGAACTGGGTGATTTAGGTATATTCATGTCCTCCGTTAAAGCCCCCAATTTAGAATCAGCTTTTCAAAAATTCTCCACCAACGGAACCAAGGTTTTGGGAGGTATTGAAAAGTCTCCAATTGGAAGAGAATCTTTTGTGATTGAAGACCCTAATGGATTGATGTTTCAAATTACCCAAGGAAAAAGCTGGTTCATTAATCCCAAGAAAGCGGAAATGGGTGGCCCTAGTGGGGTTACTATTGGGGTTTCTGATATTGATAAGTCGTTAACTTTATACGCAGATATCTTAGGATATGATAAGGTCATGCTAGACGAAACTGATGTTTTTGAAGATTGGAAACACGTACCTGGAGGAACCAAGCGCTTTAGAAGAGTCATGTTAACTCAAAGCAATAAACCAGGTGGTGGATTTGCAAACGTAACCGGACAAACGTATATAGAATTAGCCCAAGCAATAGACTACACTCCTAAAAAAATCTATAAAGATAGAATGTGGGGAGATATTGGATTTGTGCATTTAGGTTTTGATGTTCGAGGTATGAATGAATTAGGTAAAGACCTAGCCCAAAAAGGTTTTGGTTTTACGTGTGATACAGATGATGCCTTAACCATGGGTGGATCTACACGTGTGCATTGTACGTATATTGAAGACCCAGATGGAACACTAATTGAGTTGATTGAAGTATTCAAAATTCCAATCATTGAAAAATTAGGAATTTATCTTAATGTTGAGAAAAGAGATCCTAAAAAGCCTTTGCCTAACTTTATGTTGAAAGCCATGAAGTTCGCTAGAATCAAAGATTAAGCATTAAAAATTTCAAATTCAACCCTTTTAATTAAAAGACCTCGTGGTATTTAATAAGTGACTTATGTCACTATATCTGCTATTAAATGTCATGGGGTTAAGGATTTAGAACTCCTAAGTTTGCAGGGTAGAAAAATCTTTAAAATTTGAAATTATGAAAAAGTCGTTATTATTTGTTACTGCTTTGACTACCCTTGTGTTTGCATCTTGCGGGGGAAATACAGAAACAGCTGCTCCAACTGCTGCTGAACCAGCTGCCCATGAAGCTCCAGCTAAACCTCAAGGACAGGCAAGTGCCGTGGATACGGATAGCCAACCAAACATTTTAAATATTGCCATTGGATCTCCTGATCACACAACTTTAGTGGCTGCTGTGCAAGCGGCCGAAATTGAGGATGTATTAGTAAATGCCGGTCCGTTAACCGTGTTTGCTCCCGTTAATGCTGCATTTGATAAATTGCCAGCTGGTACGGTGGAAGAATTGGTAAAACCTGAGAATAAAGAGAAACTAGGAATGATTTTGAAAATGCATGCTGCCCCTAGTACTTTTGATGAAAAGGCACTAAGAAAAGAAGCTCGTAAAGGCCGTAAAATTTATATGGCTGATGGTTCTTATTTAAACGTTGTGGTTAATGAGAATGATGAAATTTTAGTTGGTGGTGCTAAAGTTTTAGGGTATGCTCCTGCCGGTAATGGAATTGTAGTTGTGGTTGATTCTTTAGTTGATCCTTCTAAATAAAAAAGAGGGTAAGATGTCTTTTTTATGATTGTTGGATTTGAATAATTTAAGACATTTATCCCAATAAAAAACGCCAGTGAAGACTGGCGTTTTTTATAGATGTTTTTTTTCAAGATTATTGTTTTTGAGCTGTCCTAATCACGGAGCTACAAGTGTCTTTACCTTGTACCTTTACAATAACAAGTAAAGCGTTTTCAATGGTAGAGGCTTGCCCTAGCTTTTGACCATCTGTACTTAAAGAAACAAATTCACCTTTAGGATTCCAGTAAAATGAAGTATTAGTCCCTTCAATTATTATTTTTTTAAAGGGGTCAGCCACATTAATTACATCTACTGCTGAAGAAAACGTTTTATATGTATTGCCATTTGGGTGAGCTACATCAACGGTATAGGATTTTTCCTCTTTTTTTTCAATTCTTACATAACACGGGCCAATATATTGCGCTTCCGAGATTTGAAGAATGTCTAGGTATACAATTTCAAAAAAATCACTCTTCTTAACGGCCACAATTTGAACATTGTTCACTCCCGTTCTAATAATCTTGCCGTTAGCATAAAGACTTACATTTACATTAAGAGAGGCAATGTAACTAGATTCTCTTTTCGTTAATTCATTGTATTCCGCAATCTCCCAAGTCATTTTAATTCCGGGTCTTCTTGCGAGACTATTTAATTTTCTTTCTAAATCTTGTTTATCTTCTAAATCTGTAATATCTACTCTACCGTCAATAGATACAGTAACATCTCTCCAAGACAGGTCTCGGCTAAATGATCTTAAAATATCAGGAACATCTTGTTCTGAATTCAAGGCGCCTAATTTAGTCTCAAAAGTAGCGGTAATAAATTTTTGAAATTCAGTTTGGTGTTGTCCCAGTGACAAAAAGTTAATGGAAATTAAAAGTCCAAATGCAATAACAATTCTTTTCATAATATAGTTTTTAGTCATCAAAGCTTACCACCACTTTTTCGGTAGTAGGATGCGCCTGACAAGTTAATATGTATCCTGCTTCCACTTCCTCATCTAGTAAAGAATAATTCATAGTCATGGTAGCATTTCCTTCTAAAAGTTTTGCTTTACAGGTACAACAAACGCCCCCTTTACATGAGAATGGAAGATCAAGCCCTGCTTCCACACCTGCTTGAAGGATATCCATACCTTCCGTTTTTAAAGTAAAGTCATAGCGCTCATCATCCATAATGATGGTCATGTTAGCATCAACTTTGTTAGCTGGAGGAATTTCTTCTATTGCTTTATCCGTTTTAGAACCAGAAGCGTGGAATAATTCGAAATGAATTTTTGAATCGGCTACATTCTGTTCTTTCAGGTAAGCTCTAATATCGTTAGTCATTCCTTCCGGTCCGCACATAAAGAACTCATCCGTACTAGAAACATCAAAAAATGCTTTTCCCCAAAGGGGTAATTTTTCTGCGTTAATACGTCCGTAAAAAGCATCAATACCTCGATCTTCTTGACTAAAAACCAATTGAAAGTTAAAACGTGCTGGGTATGCATTTTTAATGGCATCCAATTCCTTACCAAAAATGATAGAGTCAACCTCCTTGTTTCCGTACAGTAATGTGATTTTACTTGAGGCCTCAGTGGCTAAAACATGTTTAATGATGCTCAGAATAGGAGTGATTCCACTTCCAGCAGCAAACAAAACGTAGTTTTTTGAATTTTCCTTTTGGTACTCGCTAAAAAAATGACCAGTTGGGGTCATTACGTCTATAGCATCTCCTGCTTTTAGCTTTGTATTGGCATAAGTAGAGAAAACTCCATGAGGAACTTTTTTTATGGCTACACGTAATTCGTTTTCATCCGGTGATGAACAAATAGAATATGCTCTTCGTACATCTTCACCATTTATTATGGTTTTTAAAGTGATGTATTGACCTGGAATAAATTTATAGTCTTCCGCATTAATTTCAGAAGGAATGGTAAAGGAAACCGACACCGTATCGGAAGTTTCTTTTCTAACGTCTTTAACAAGTAACGTATTAAACTGCATAAAACTCAATATTTGCTACAAATGTAACCTTTAAATGCAAAGAAATTAAACCTGTTTTTTCTTTATTTTAAGTCAATTTATTGGCTTTTTTTTTGTCTTTATACAGATTAAAGTCATTTTTCCTCGCGTAAGATTTTTTATGACATTTTTTATGGGTTTTTATCATGGACTTTACGCCCTAAAATTGCTAAACTTGTAGCCCAGATAATTCGCAAATTATGACAGAGGAACAATTAGAAAAGAATTTTCAAGATCGCATTGATGCAGAACAGAAAATTGAGCCTAGAGAATGGATGCCAGAAAAGTATCGCAAACATTTAATTCGCCAAATTTCTCAGCACGCCCATAGTGAGGTTATTGGAATGCAACCCGAGGGTAACTGGATTACCAGAGCTCCATCCATGCGCGCAAAAATGGTATTAATGGCTAAGGTGCAAGATGAAGCCGGACATGGACTGTATTTATATAGTGCTTGCGAAACTCTGGGTATTAATCGTGATGAGTTAGTAGAGCAATTACATACAGGAAAAGCCAAATATGCGAGTATTTTCAATTACCCAACCCTTAACTGGGCAGATATGGGAGCTGTTGGTTGGTTAGTGGATGGCGCAGCCATTGTTAATCAGG
This sequence comes from uncultured Flavobacteriales bacterium, assembly GCA_913057875.1. Lineage (GTDB taxonomy): Bacteria > Bacteroidota > Bacteroidia > Flavobacteriales_G > Salibacteraceae > CAJXZP01. The sequence continues at coordinate 22,262 of CAJXPI010000014.1, read as the reverse complement.
TATCTTTACAAAGAACATCTTATGGGCCTTACGCAAGAGGGATGGTTAAGATTTGTAAAGAAGAAAGTTTTCACCAACGTCAAGGATATGAAATTATTGCGGCTATGGCTAAGGGCACTCCCCAGCAAAAGGAAATGGCGCAAGACGCCCTAAATCGTTTTTGGTGGCCATCGTTAATGATGTTTGGCCCTCATGATTCTGATTCTCCAAATAGTGGGAATGCCATCAAGTGGAAAATTAAACGTGAAAGTAACGATGTGTTACGTCAACGTTTTATAGATAAAACCATTCAACAAGCCGAGTTAATTGGTTTGACTGTTCCAGATGAAGATTTAAAATGGAATGAAGAACGTCAAAGTTACGATTGGGGAGAAATTGATTGGGATGAGTTTTACGAGGTAATTAACGGTAATGGGTTAGCAAATCGTCAGCGTGTGGCACAACATAAAAAAGCCCACGATCAAGGCGCTTGGGTGCGTGAAGCAGCCAAAGCATATGCCGTTAAACAAAAAAATAAAGAAGTTTTAGTATAAAAAGAGGTATATGTCAGTAGATAACAACCAAGGAGAATTGTGGGAAGTTTTTATTCAATCTAAAAACAATTTACCATACAAACATGTTGGTTCTGTGCATGCCACAGACAAAGAAATGGCCTTGCAAAACGCCCGTGATTTATATACGCGTAGAGGTGAAGGCAGAGGTATTTGGGTGGTTCCATCTCAATATATTGTGGCTTCAGACCCACAGGAAAATGCAGAATTTTTTGACCCTTCGGAAGATAAAATTTATCGTCATCCTACCTTTTATGTAATGCCAGAAGGCTCTAAAAATATCTAGAGATGACTGCACAAGAAATATTATTTCAATATTGCCTAAGAATGGGTGATACCCATAATGTGTTAGCTCACAGAATGGGTGAATGGTGTACTAATGGACATATCTTAGAGGAAGATATTGCCATGACTAATATTGCATTGGATCATATTGGAACTTCCAGAGCATGGTTAATCTATGGTGGAGATGTGGAAGGTAAGGGCAGAACGGAAGATGATTTAGCCTTTCATAGAGATGAACGTTCGTATTTCAATATGTTAATCACTGAGCTTCCAAACGGAAACTTTGCTGATACCATTGCTCGTAATTTCATGTTTGATGCTTTTGCTCTTTTGTATTATTCAGAGTTGGCTAATAGTTCAGATGAAACTTTAGCAGGAATTGCGCAAAAAGCCATTAAAGAAGCTAAATATCATTTAAAGCATTCTTCCAATTGGATGGTGCGTTTAGGTGATGGAACCGAAGAAAGTCATCAAAAAATGCAAATCGCTATTAATGAGGTTTGGCGCTTTACTGGAAACATGTTTGAGATGGACGACATCGATCAAAACCTGGCAGATGCCGGTATTGGTGTAGATTGTGAAAAGTTGAAAGATGCATGGATGTCTACGATAGTAAATACCCTAAAAGACGCTACTTTAACTATTCCAGAAAACAACTATATGCTTACTGGAAGCAAAAAGGGAGTGCATACCGAAGCACTAGGTCATATGTTGGCTGAAATGCAATCGTTAGCGCGTGCGTATCCAGATGCTAAATGGTAAAGAATTAAAAAAGAGTTGATAGAAAACCTGAGGCTCGCCTCAGGTTTTTTTTTGAATAAAGGTGAAATGAAAGAACCAATTACGATTACAGAATTGGAAGTATGGAAAGTGTTAGAGCAAATTCCAGACCCTGAAATACCCGTGATTTCTATTACCGAATTAGGGGTGGTACGAGATGTGAAAATTGAGGGTTCCGCTATTGCAATAAAAATAACCCCGACATATTCTGGGTGTCCGGCTACCAATGTGTTTGAACAAGATATTAAAACTGAAATGGAAAAGCTTGGATTTGAACAAGTGAATATTTCCTTTCAATACAGTCCGGCATGGACAACTGATTGGTTGAGTGAAGAAGCACGTGAAAAATTACGAGATTTTGGAATTGCGCCACCTGAAGGAACCACAAAAGACAAGAAGTTTTTGCTTGGAGAAGACCCTACTGTAAAATGTCCGCAATGTAAATCTACCAATACAGTGATGACCAGTCAATTTGGCTCAACGGCTTGTAAGTCACTTTATAAGTGCCAAGATTGTCTAGAGCCTTTTGATTATTTTAAGTGTATTTAGTTAAAAGCTATATCCTGCCGATACAGCCAATTTGAAAAAGAATCCTACGTCTTCATAACCTCTAAAATCATATCTGGCATTTGAGGCTCCATAGTAGTTTTCGTACTCCCCTTTAATTTTTGAAAGGTATAAGCCACCACCTGCATCTAAGCGCAGAAAAATAGATGGAATCGGTTTGTAATTAAATCCATAAGATACTGAATTGGCATAGAAAAATTCACTTGATTTATCAGAATAGGGTTCATACTGGTTATTGTCAGAATTATAATAGGTGCCGTTCCATTTGTTATTGTAAAACTGGAAACTCATTTCGTACTTAAATAACAATTCAAATTTAGGACTCTCTGTAGGTAAGTTGTAGAAATAGTTTAAGCTTACACCCGAAAAGGCAAGTTTCTTTGGGTTATTGGCTGCTTCACTAGACCATAAGTGCACTAACGGAGCAATTCTAAATTGATGACGATTAATGGTAGCCATTGCTCCTAATTGCATTTCTGCTCTTTGAGAAATAACCACGATACTGTAGGCCATACTCACATCAGCCGACCATTTAATTTTGGTGCTGTCATTCTGTGCAAAGGTGTTAGCGAAAGTGGTGATCAGAAAAATGGTGATTAAAATTCTGTACATGTTTATTATTTAAAAAGTTCTGTCATTACGTTTCCAGTAGATTGTTTGGTTTTAAAGCCGAGTAGTTGACCTATCGTTGGAACAATATCTATTTGTTCACGTAATTGATTATTGATAATTAAATCAGAGTGAAAATCTGGGCCATAGGCAAAGAAGTTAATATGCGTACATCCATGGCATAAATCTCCATGATCAATAAACCCACTGGCAATTCCGTCTAAATGTCTCCCATGATCATTGGTCATAAAAACGGTGGTGGTGTTCTGATAATGAGGTAGGGAGTCCACTAGATTTACAATCTCATTTAACAGGCTATCTGCAATAGTAATGTTCTCCAAATATTCTGCCCAATCATTGGCGTGTCCTGCTCTGTCCGGTCCACTTAAATTGATGAATAGTAAGTTTGGTTCATGCGTTTCCATAATTTCTTTTATGCGAACAAAGGTCTTTATGTCTTTTCTGTCAATAGCATCTACCGAGGGTAAATAAGAATTCCGCCAATCTACATTAGAACTATTACCTAACATCTTGAGCTTCTCTTTTGCAGAAACAATCCACGCTTTTTTAGGTGATTGTTTAGATGCAGCCAACCAGTACTGCATAAATGAGGGGTAACTAGGATATTGTAAACCATTATTGTTCATCAATTCATATACACCTGTTATAGATGCGGTATGGCCTGATATGGTTTGGGTATTACCAAAATTGTAAAACTCTTGATTTACCACTCCTTTTATTGCCAGTTTGTTTGCCAATTTGGGTACGTAGGTCTTTTCAGGATGCCCCCAGGTTTCGCTGTAACGTGGTCCATCAATCATAACCACAACCACATTTTTTGTTAAGTAATTAGTGGGAGTAATAGCGTAATCCGTTTCTAAGTGCGAATAACAACCGGATAAATTGAAAATAAATAATATAAATATGGAGTAGAAAAATGTTCTTTTCATAAGATATGTTGACTATGCAATAGTACGCAGATGGTTTGAAAATCAAGATTGTTTTTTCTTTTTCTTCACTCGTTTTTTCAAAACGGGTTCATCTTGAACCCAAGGTCCGTTGGATACAACCTTACCCTTTTTATTGTATAAGGTTCCCTCCCCGTGCCGAAAGTTATCTTTCCAGTTTCCTTTGTAAACCTCTCCTGTTTCAAAGGTGTAAATGCCATAACCAGTCCTTTTCCCATTTACATATTGGCCTTGATAAATGTCTCCGTTCTGCCATGAGTAAATGCCCTTTCCATTTCGCATGTTATTGGCCCATTCTCCTTCGTAAAAACCTTTGTGTTCAAATACGGCAAATCCATACCCATTGGCTTTTCCATTTTTAACCTCTCCAATGTAGTCAATTTGGGCTCCATCATAATTAATTAGGTGAAGAACCCCCTTAACAATTTCTCCCACCCGATGTATTTCCTTAGTGCTACCGGAATCGTTAGAAGGATCGTTCTCTACCATTTTTTGGGAATGAATGGACCTTGAGGTGTGAACAATTTCTTCGGTTGGATTTAAGGAAGTCGTTGCGTTGGGAATTTCCGAGTCAAAGGGTTGGGATTTCTGATTATTGGCCAACATTCCATTTTTTCTTTCTTCTATGAGTAATTGCATAGCAGGAAGGTTTACTCGAAACGGATAAAGACTATCTACCCTTTGGTACTCCTGTATCGCTTCATCATATTCATTGGAGAGGAATAAAGAATCGGCTTTAAATTTAGCCATTAGATATTCATAATTGTCCTCAGAAAATTTTGAAGTATCTGATTTGTCTTCCTGGAGATTGTAATAAGCCAATGTGCCAATTAGTAGAATAAATAGAATGTAATGAAGCGCGTCTAATTTCTTAATCATTGTACACTGTTTTAATAACCCAAGTTGACTTTAGGTATTTTGTTTTCAGATTTTCTGCCATCCAATCCTACGTAAATATTAAATCTAAAAACATGACTTGTACGGTATTCGTATCCGGAAGATTTCTGTCCAAGGGTCCACATATGTCCCGCAAAAAAAGTAACACTTGGATTGAGAACGTATCCAATACCATTATATGTCCTAAAGTCCTCAAAGGGCGCATATACAATTGATTTGCCAGAGTGCATAAATATTTCGGCACTTGGTGAAAAAAATACGGTGCCTGTTTCAATGCTTCTAGTGTTAATAGGTATGTAAGCAAAAAATTTATAACGGTAACGGTTGGTGTAATTGTATTCAGCACCCACATTGTTTTTTCTTTTCCAACGTTGTTCAAAACGAAACTGATGGACTAATTTGACGCGTCCCATTGGAGGCGTTTTAAAGAGAAATTGTTCCCAAATCCGAGGCTCCAAAATATAGGGCTCATAATCGGGGTTGCCGGGCTCGGGAGTGTAATTAACAATCAGTGCTGGTCCTGCCACTGCTTCAAAGTATTTGTTAAAGAAGAAATTTAATCCACCTCTATTATAAATTTGGCGAGGTCTCCCAATCCAAGAGGTAACATTATCCTGGTTATTACGGCTTCTAAAATGGTGTTCTCCATAATATCCTAGTTTGTCATTAATTCTGATGTTTAGATACAAGCCTTCCCAAATTCCCGTTTCTTCTAGGTTAACACTTGCGCGGTCTTGCGCGAACGAAAGGCACGAAGTAGTAATGGAAATAACCAGAAAAGAGAAGAAGATTTTTAGCATGCTAGAACGAACCTTATTGTGTACTAAGATAGAATTTTGTGTGTGCTTTTTACAATTTAGCAAAATAACTTTTTAGGTTCTAGTGCCATGTGGAGTCCTTACTCTTTTCAGTGAGTTTTTTAAGAATTGCCAAGTCTATGTCTGCCAGCTTGTTGAGAAACATCAAAGGTGAGGTAAATTGTGATTTTTGCTTTTCTTGGAGCAAATCCCACATTAAACCATTCAAATTCTTCCTTTTCGTTTTTACGGGTGTAAGTGTATTTACCAAATCCAATAATAAATTGGTCTCCCCCAATTTTAGCAGGCTGTCCAGTAACTTCTTCCATAAGAGTTAATAGAATTTAACTATCAGTTTTTTTGAAATGTTATTTAGCGACTTAATAAATTGGTAAAACCGTTATTACTTTTTTGGTGACTCATCTTACCATAAATCTGTTTTTCTAAAGTTAATCGAAATAGTGAAAAATACGCTCGGTATTCAAATGGTTAAATACGGAATACCCTACATCTGGAATAGAGTCGTGTAAACGAATGGTGACATAAGGAGAATTGGAATCTTCGCTTAATTGGTTATTTTCCATACCTAATTCTACTACTTTTTTATTACTGGAAGTAGGATGAAATATGTTCACGGGTAATTCATCATTTCGCCCTCTAAATTCAGTGCCTAAATAAAAATATTTATAAAGAGTAACCTTTCCAAACTCCTCAAAACTATTTGTAACCAATCTGTATTTATAATCGGTATAGTTGGTTCTGAAAACATAAAGTCTTTCATGGTTCTCATTTTCATAGGTACATTCTTGTCCAATATCCATGATTGCCGGAATTGGTATTAAGGTACTATCCGAATCGGTGTAAAAGGTAATTATGTTTTTTTCTAGTTTAGATAATTTAGATTCAAATGTTTTTTCAAAAGTACTATCGTAGGGTATTTTAAAAGGAACGGGTAACCTTTGTGGTATTCGTTCCAACTCTTTAGAGTCAGCCTCAAATAATGATTTAGCCAGACTGTCAATTTGTTGAATTTCAAACGGAGTGAAATTCTTATTTATACTTCTTATGTTAAAGGGTTTTGGGTATTTGCAAACTTTTAAATAGTAACCAAAAAGTGAATATTGGTATTCTGTACATCCTGCATCTTCATACACCATTGATACCGTGTCTTGTGACGCTTCCACCATCAAATCAAAAAGCAGTGGTGATTTTCCTTGATATAGCTTTCTAAACGCAGTGGATTTAATCAGGGTGTGGGAATGGTTGATTAGTTCTTTTGCTTCTTCAGCGGTTAATTCTTTGTAAAACTCATGGTATATTTCATAATGATAGGAAGGTTTCCCACTGGCTCCAACCGCATAACCTGGGTGACTATCAAATTTTTCTAATTCGATTAGTTTTTTTGCTGTTTTAGAAGAAAGTTTGGATAGATTAACACCTTTATGAAACCCATAATGGTTTTGATAGAAAAAAGAGCCGAGAACTAGAACAATTATTAGGACTACAATTCCTAAAATGGTTTTAATCTGCTTAGAAGGAACTTCCATTGCACCAATTTCAACTAAAGCATTTCATCTAGTATGGTTTCATCTAATTGTTTTTTAGCCCAACTATTTTTGAAGTATTGATACAACCCGTAGGTTACCGCTAGGCCAAAGGGAAGTGCAAGAAATCCTGCTGCTACATCATCCACTTCCCATTGTTTTAATTCAATTAGTGTTCCAAGAATTAGGCCTCCAATAAAGGTTCCTGCGTAGTAAGAAACAACACCAATTATTGCAAATAACCATTGTTTTTTTTTGTGTTTACCGGCTAAATCATAAAAGTATTTGCCTAAAAAATAAAGGAGGAATAAGCCTAACATAAATGGTTGGTTTATTTGAAGTTAGGGCCTATGGTCAAACTTCATATGTTTCACACTATCTCCCGAATCACGTAACTCTTCTAAAGCTCGAATTCCAATATTCACATGTAAACCTACGAAATTTGATGTAACCGATTTATCGCTTTCACTAGTTTTGACTCCGCTGGGAATCATGGGGTTGTCACTGACTAAAAGGAGTGCGCCTCTAGGAATTCCGTTCGCAAACCCAGCGGTAAATAATGTAGCCGTTTCCATATCAATTCCAATGGCTCTAGCCTCAGTTAAACGTTCTTTAAAGGTTTCATCATGCTCCCAAACTCTCCGGTTAGTAGTGAAAATGACTCCCGTCCAGTAGTCCGTTTTAAACTCTTTCATTGCTGATGAAATGGTTCGTTGTAATCGGAATGAAGGTAGCGCAGGAACTTCTTGGGGTAAGTATTCATTACTGGTACCTTCTCCTCTAATGGCTGCCATGGGAATAATAAAATCACCTAATGCGGTTTTCTTTTTTAGTCCCCCACATTTGCCTAAAAATAATACTGCTTTTGGCATAATAGCCGATAGCAAATCCATTACAGTAGCTGCCATCGCACTTCCCATACCAAAATTTATGATAGTAATGTTTTCGTGTGTTGCGGTTTGCATGGCTTTGTCAGTGCCAATAATTTCTACATCGTACTTATCAGCAAAGATGTTGACATATCCTATGAAGTTAGTCAGTAAAATGTACTCCCCAAAGTCTTCGAGGGGAGTACCCGTATATCTAGGTAACCAATTGGTTACAATTTCTTCTTTTGTTTTCATAAATGGGTTTGATTAGGGTTGAAAGGTAATTATAAATCTTTAGCCGATTCTAATACCTTTTGTTTTAATGTCTCCATATAGTCTTGCAATTTTTGCAATAACTCAGGATCGCTGCTTCCAATAACCTTAGCTGCTAATATACCTGCATTCTTTGCTCCGTCAAGTGCCACCGTTGCTACTGGGATACCTCCTGGCATTTGTAATATGGATAAGACAGAGTCCCAACCGTCAATAGAATTTCTTGATTTAATAGGTACTCCAATTACTGGAAGTGGTGTTAATGAAGCCGTCATTCCTGGTAAGTGCGCTGCGCCACCGGCTCCAGCAACAATTACTTTCAGGCCTCTTGAAGCTGCGTTTTTTGCATAATCGTACATTAATTCCGGAGTTCTATGTGCCGATACAATGTTGATTTCAAACGGTACGCCTAGTTCGGTTAATACGTCTGCCGCTTCTTGCATAATCGGTAAATCCGACTTGCTCCCCATTATTATTCCTACTTGTGGTTTCATTCTTGTTTTTTAAGTCGGTAGACGGAAGGCCGCAGACCGAAGTTTTATTCTAATTATATATGGCAAAAGAGACTCCCGACTCCTGTCTTCGGTCTCCAGACTTTTACGCCTTTACCTTTAAAATTTCCTTTACCTTAATGGCGGTAACCTTGGCTTCTTCTAATGTTTTCGCACCCACAGTTACATGTCCCATTTTTCTAAATGGTTTAGTGATTTTTTTTCCGTAAAGATGAATATGTACACCGTTCATAGCCATTACTTCAGCCATTCCTTCGTATTTAGCATCACCCGTATAACCTTTTTCGCCCAGTAGGTTTACCATTACGCTAGGTTCGGTTATTCTAGTTTCTCCTAGTGGAAGATTTAATACACTTCTTAGATGTTGCTCAAATTGAGAGGTAACGTTTCCTTCAAAACTTTGGTGTCCGCTATTATGAGTTCTTGGGGCCACTTCGTTTACTAAAACTTGTCCGTCTTTTGTAAGGAACATTTCTACGGCCAATAAACCAACAATTCCTGTTTTGGCGACTAAATCCTCAGCAATTTCTCTTGCTTTATTTTCAGCATCTGCACTAATGTTGGCTGGAGAGAACAAAAAGTCAACCAAGTTGGCTTCCGGATTGAACTCTAATTCCACCACGGGGTATGATTTTACTTCGCCACTTTCGTTTCGGGAAACGATTACCGAAATCTCCTTATCAAAATCTACAAACTTTTCCAGTACAGAAGGCGCATCAAAGGCTTTTTCTACGTCCTCATCATTTCGTAGTGGAGTAACCCCTTTACCATCATAACCTCCTTTACGCATTTTTTGCATAAAAGGGAATTCGTTTCTAAAGCGTGCAATCTCCTCTTTATCCGCAATTAAATGGTAGTCGGAAGTCGGAATGCCGTGTGATGCATAAAACTCCTTTTGTAAACCTTTATCTTGAATCATTCTCAAAATATTAGGTTGAGGAAAAACTTTTACGCCTTCTTGTTCTAATTTTTCTAGAGCATCTACATTAACATGCTCAATTTCAATGGTCATTACATCTTTGTCTTTTCCAAAGGCATAAACGGTATCAAAATCTTGTAAACTACCTACTTGAAAAGTGGTTGAAATATCTTTGCAAGGCGCGTTAATATCAGGGTCTAGCACATGTACATCTAAATTGTAACTAATGGCTTCTTGAATAAACATACGGCCTAGCTGACCTCCTCCTAAAATTCCCAGTTTAAATTCGCTGGATGTGAATGACTTTTGCATATCTAAATTTGAGTTGCAAAAATAGGTATTCATTAAATTTTAACGCTACGATAACCTAATGTTATACATTTGCAGCACCAAATTTGAATATGGGTACTATAAAGATTCACGATAAGAATTTTAAAAAGTCTATTTCTGAAGAGGAAATCTTAAAACGTGTAGAAGCAATAGCGCGGGAAATAGAAAAAGATTGCAAGTATCAAAATCCACTTTTTTTACCGGTGCTTAACGGTAGCTTCATGTTTACTTCCGATTTAATGAAAGAAATCACCATGAATTGCGAGTTGCAATTTGTGAAGGTGAAATCTTATACCGGGATGCATTCTACCGAAAAAGTACAAACCTTAATCGGTGCTGATATGTCTGTTAGTGGACGTACTGTAATCATCATTGAGGACATTGTGGATACAGGTGGTACCATAAAAGAACTGGTAAATCAATTACAGCAATTCAATCCGAACGATATCAAAATTTGTTCATTACTGTTCAAGCCGTCAAAGTATAAAGGCGATTTGAAAGTGGATTATTGCGGGTTTGAAATTCCCGATGACTTTGTGATTGGTTATGGATTAGATTATGATGGTCTAGGAAGAAATCTTAGACAGATATATACGGTTACGGAATAAACTTTAAAGTATGATAAATTTAGTATTGTTTGGGCCTCCAGGAGCTGGGAAAGGAACGCAAGCGGTAAGCTTAGTTGAAAAATACAACTTATATCACCTTTCTACAGGAGATGTTTTTCGCTATAATATTTCTAAAGAAACAGAATTAGGAATGTTGGCTAAAAGCTACATGGATAAAGGAGAGTTGGTTCCAGATGAGGTGACAATCAAAATGCTGAAGTCGGAAGTTGAAAAACAACCAGAAGCGGCAGGGTTTATTTTTGATGGATTTCCTAGAACAGTGGCTCAAGCGGAAGCTTTAGATGCTTTTTTAGCGGAAAAAGACATGAAAATTGATCATGTGCTTTCATTGGAAGTGCCAGATGAAGAGTTGGTAAAAAGACTTTTAAATCGTGGGAAAACTAGCGGAAGAGCTGATGATGCAAACGAAGAAATTGTATGGAACCGTATTAAAGAGTACAACTCAAAAACAGCTCCGTTAAAGAATTTCTACGAAGAGCAAAACAAACTGCGCGGTATTGATGGCGTAGGTTCTCTAGAAGATATTTTAGGTCGTTTAGTTACGGCTATCGGATAATTAATTATCCATAAACCAATAAATTAATAGGATGCCTAAGGGCATCCTTTTTAGATAATATGAGCTATTCAAGAAACCGAAAAAAGCAATCTACCAACTTTGTAGATTACGTAAAGTTATACGGTTCATCTGGTAAAGGTGGGGGCGGTTCTGCGCATTTACGTAGGGATAAACTAACGGCAAAAGGTGGTCCTGATGGCGGTGACGGTGGTCGTGGAGGTCATGTTATCTTAGTAGGTGATAAACAAATTTGGACTTTAATTCATTTACGTTTCCGTATTCATAACCGTGCAGAAGAAGGTGGCCATGGTGGTCAACAAACCAGTACGGGTAAAGATGGAGATGATATTTATCTTAAAGTTCCGCTAGGTACGGTAGTTAGAGATCCAGATACCCTGGAGATTTTGGCTGAAATTACGGAAGCCGGACAAGAGTATATCATGTTCAAAGGTGGTCGTGGAGGCCAAGGAAATGCGCATTTCAAATCTCCAACCTTCCAAACACCGCGTTTTGCTCAACCGGGCGAAGAAGGGGAAGATGGATGGCGGGTTTTAGAGTTGAAACTTTTGGCTGATGTTGGTTTAGTAGGTTTTCCAAATGCGGGAAAATCAACGTTGCTGTCAGTTATTTCTGCAGCTAAACCGGAAATTGCCAATTACGCTTTTACTACCCTAGAGCCCAATTTAGGAGTGGTGAAATACAGAGGAGACCAGTCCTTCGTAATGGCAGATATTCCTGGAATTATTGAAGGTGCTTCTGAAGGAAAAGGTTTAGGAATTCGTTTTTTACGTCATATTGAACGTAACTCGGCTTTATTATTTATGGTTCCTGCGGATGCGGATGATATTACCAAAGAATACGAGATTTTAGTGAATGAATTACGTAAATACAATCCTGAGCTTTTAGATAAGAAACGCGTTTTGGCGGTGACTAAATCAGATCTTCTAGACGAGGAATTGAAAGAAGCTATTGAGGCTGAAATGACCGTTGATATTCCATATACTTTTATTTCTTCGGCTGCCCACATGGGGCTCACCGAATTGAAAGATATGGTTTGGAAAGCTATTGATTAGCGTTTTCTTAATAGGGATAACTAAATATTGGTAGTTTCCTAATCACAATAAATACTACTTTTGCCGCAAGCATCCATCATGGAAAGATTTGAGGTAAATAAAGAAACCATTGCACATCTAAAATCACTTTTACGAAGTGAAAATAAGCAAGCGCTAGGTCAATATTTGGCAGAGTTGCACGTGGCTGATATTGCCGAAATTATTGATGACCTTTCTATAGAACAAGCTGAGGTTGTCTTGAGTCATTTAGATGATGAAGATAGTTCGGCAGTGTTAATGGAGCTAGACGAAGATCAGCGTGAAAAACTGGTGGAACGTTTGAGTCCTAAAGAGATTGCAGAGAAATTTGTAACAAATTTAGAGTCGGATGATGCGGCAGATTTACTTCAAGAGTTAGATGTAGAGGTTCAGAATCAGGTAGTTTCGGCTATTGAGGATGTAGAGCATGCGAGCGATATTGTGGACCTTCTTAACTACGAAGAAGGAACTGCAGGTGCATTGATGGGTAAGGAAATGGTGGTGGTAAAAGACTCCTGGGATATTACTCGAAGTGTACGTGAAATGCGTAAACAAGCTGGTGAAATTGAGCAGGTTTATACCATTTATGTGGTAAATGATAACAATGTATTGAAAGGGCGTTTGCCTTTAAAAAGATTGCTAACTGCAAATGTGCATTCTAAAATGAGCGATATCTTGATTGAAGATATCGAAGGAGTGCATACCGAAACGTCACAAGAAGAGGTGGCGCAAATCATGGATAAGTACGATTTGGTGGCGCTTCCAGTAATTGATACCTTAAAAAGGTTAGTAGGAAGAATTACCATTGATGATGTGGTAGACGTTATTCGTGAAGAAGCGGATAAGGATTACCAAATGGCGTCTGGTATTTCGGAAGATATTGAACATTCAGACTCTATCTGGCAATTAATGCGCGCGCGTTTGCCCTGGCTAATTATTGGGGTGGGAGGTTCTATGCTTAGTGCCGTAGTTATTGGGGGATATGAGGCTTCCTTGGCAGCTATTCCAGCCTTGGCATTTTTTATTCCTATGATTACGGCAACCGGAGGAAATGTAGGAGTGCAATCTTCGGCTATTATTGTACAGGGTTTGGCAAATAACACCTTGAAAAGTGATAATTTAGCAGGTAAGCTTTGGAAAGAACTTCAACAAGGGTTGCTAAATGGCTTAATAATATCGGCCTTAGCTTTAGTATTTAGTATTCTAGTTTTTTCTGATATTAACCTGGGTTTTACGATTAGTTCAGCTTTGTTGTTAGTGATTCTTTTTGCTTCTGTTACTGGAACTCTAATTCCTTTAACGCTAGAAAAATTAGATATTGATCCCGCATTAGCTACGGGTCCGTTTATTACCACAATGAATGATATTACCGGCTTATTTATCTATTTCTTGGTAGGTCAATATATCTATACGTCAATTATCTAAGACGTCATTCAAAAAAATATTCTCTGATGAAAGTACTTTTTATTGATTCGGTTCATCCTAAACTCGAACAAAAATTATCGCAAGCAGGATTCTTGTGTTCAGATGGTACAGGATGGAATAAGGAAGAGATTTTTGATAAAATTCCAGAGTACGAAGGGGTGGTGATTCGAAGCAAATTCACCATTGACTTTGCCTTTTTAGAAGTAGCAAAGAACTTGAAATTTGTAGCCCGTTCGGGTAGTGGGTTAGAAAATATTGATTTGAAAGCCGCAGAAAATCATGGCGTAAAAGTTTATAACTCCCCCGAAGGAAATAGAAATGCGGTGGCTGAACATGCATTAGGTATGCTGTTGATGCTTTTCAATAAATTGAAACTAGGTGATGCCGAAGTTCGAGGTTATAAATGGAATCGTGAAAAAAATAGAGGAATTGAACTGGATGGTTTAACTATCGGTTTAATTGGGTATGGAAATACTGGAAGACGATTTGCTAAAAAGCTTACTGGGTTTGATGTGACCGTTTTAGCCTTTGATAAATATGCTCCTATAACCGATCAAAATGCGCAGAGAGCAACTCTTAAAGAAATACAAAAACGGTCTGATGTAATTAGTTTTCATGTGCCTGAAACGGATGAAACACGCTATATGTTTTCTGAGGATTTTATTGGTAAATGTATGAAACCATTTTTTCTAATTAATACCTCCAGAGGTAAGGTCGTAAACACAGAAGCTTTGGTAGCTGGGTTAAAATCACAAAAAGTAAGAGGCGCTTGTTTAGATGTTTTGGAATATGAGACCAAGGCTTTTGGGAATTTTGAAACAGATCAAATACCTACTGCATTAAAGTATTTAGCTAGTTCTGAAAAAACGGTCCTATCACCTCATGTTGCAGGATGGACCCAAGAATCGTATGTGAAATTGGCAACCACATTATTTGATAAAATTGTGTCTGATTTCAACGTAACCTCGTAATTAGGACAAAAAGTAGCTTCTTTTTTTCTTGATTTTATTCATCCAAATACCACGCCCAAAAGATTCCAGATAAAGTATGTGAATACTTCTTAAGTTCAATTGGTTAAATTGCCTCGGTTCCTTTACATTTGCCGCTCATTTTAGCACATGATAAAAGACAAAAAAGTAGTAGTGGTAATGCCTGCTTACAACGCAGAACTAACCCTCGAAAAAACATATAATGAAATTCCTCGAGATATTGTTGATGAGGTAATTTTGGTAGACGATAAAAGTAGCGACAACACCTCTGAATTAGCTAAAAGACTTGGAATCGAGCATGTTATACGTCACGAAAAAAATAAGGGGTACGGAGGAAACCAAAAATCTTGTTATAACAGAGCTCGAGAAATCAATGCCGATATTGTTATTATGGTTCATCCGGATTATCAATACACTCCCAAGCTTATTGAGCCAATGAGCTACGTTATTGCCAATGATGTGTATCAAGTAGTTTTAGGATCTCGTATCCTAGGTAAAGGAGCCTTGAAAGGAGGAATGCCAATCTACAAGTATATTGCCAACAGAATGCTTACCTTGTTCCAGAATATTATGATGGGACAAAAATTGTCAGAATACCATACGGGTTATCGTGCCTTTTCAAGAGAAGTATTGGAGGCCATTGATTACAATATTAACTCTGATGATTTTGTGTTTGATAATCAGATGCTAGCACAAATTGCTTACGCTGATTACGAAATGGCAGAGGTAACTTGTCCAACAAAATATTTTGAAGAGGCTTCATCTATAAACTTTAAGCGTAGTTCAATTTATGGCGTAGGGGTGCTATGGACTTCTACCAGTTTTTTCTTACAAAAGATTGGATTAGGAAAATTTAAGATTTTCAAAGGAATAAAAAGGAAATAAAACGTTGTCTTTGCAAACATCGAAACCTAACTAAAAAAGAATTTAAGAATGAATATTATTGTACCAATGGCAGGAATGGGGAAGCGTATGCGACCTCACACTTTGACTACTCCAAAACCTCTTTTACCTATTGCTGGAAAATCAATCGTGCAACGACTGGTTGAAAATTTAGCTGAGATGTGTAATGAACCTATTGAAAGAATTGGTTTTGTTACAGGAAGATTTGGTACTGAAACCGAGGGATCTTTAATGCAAATTGCAAAGGATGCGGGTGCTGTAGGTAGTATTCATTACCAAGATGAAGCTCTAGGTACAGCGCATGCTATTATGTGTGCCGAGGAAGTATTAGAAGGTAAGACGATTGTAGCTTTTGCGGATACACTATTCAAAGCTGATTTTCAAATTGATGAAGAAGCAGATGGCGTTTTATGGGTGCAACAAATTGATGATCCTTCCGCTTTTGGGGTAGTAAAATTAAATGACGAAGGTGTCATTGTTGATTACGTAGAAAAGCCAACCGAATTTGTTTCTGATTTAGCCATGATTGGTATTTACTACGTGAAAGATGGTCGTGCATTAAAAGCAGAATTACAGTATTTGCTAGATAACGGAATTATGCATGGTGGTGAATACCAATTGCCTGACGCTTTCCGAAATATGACGCGCAAGGGAGTGAAATTTGTTCCGGGTAAAGTAGATGAGTGGTTAGATTGTGGAAATAAAAACGCTACAGTCTATACAAATTCTCGGGTGCTCGCTTTTGAATTTGAAAAAGGAAACGAACTGGTTCATGCTTCTGCAAAAATTAATGATTCGTTGATTATCCGTCCCTGTTACATTGGAGAAGGGGTGGAAATATCAAACTCCGTTGTTGGTCCTGGAGTATCACTAAGCAATAATACCAAGGTAGAATCTTCTGTGATTTCTAACTCTATTATATATTCAAACAGTTCGGTTAAAAATAAATCTATTTCCAACTCCATGATTGGTCATTTTGTCAAGTTGGAAGATTTGGCCGAAGATTTAAATATCGGAGACTATAGTGCTTAGGGTTCTCTCACATATATATTGGATTCCAGTTTTGGCTGTTTTGGTTCTGGCATCGTGTTCCACAACTAAAAAAACAGTTTCTACTGATGTTCCTGGATCTAAAGAGCTTCAAGGGCGTGAAAAAGTAGCTTTTGATGAGACTTTTTTCAATGGTATTTCTGCCAAATATTCTGGAGATTTTAAAGCCGCCACGGCTTATTTTCAACAATGTTTAACTATTGATCCAAATAATGTTGCCGTTAAGTATCAGTTGTCCAATTTATTTATTCAACTAGGTTACAATGACCAGGCGGTCTCTATGGCGGAAGAGGTAGTAGTTTCAGATGAGGGAAATAGATGGTACTTAGAAAACTTAGCAGCGGTATATATGAATGCCAAAAAACATCAAGAAGCTACTATTGTTTACGAAAAGCTTATTCAAAAAAATCCCAACGAACTAAACTATTACTATGAGCTAGGGAGTGCATATTTGTACGCTAATGATGGCGCAGGTGCTATTCAGACCTATGAGAATTTAGAAGCATTAGCAGGGTATGATAATTCATTGGCCGAACAACTTTTTAAGTTGTACGAGCACCAGGGTATGGATGTTAAAGCAGAGGCTAAGCTCATTGAGTTAAAGGATAAAAACCCAACAGAAATTCGTTATGTGAGCATGCTGGCTGCATTTTATAAAAAACGAGGAGAAACGGATAAAGCCATTCAGTTATATGAAACCCTGAAGGCAGAACATCCTAACGACCCATATGTGAAGTTGGCTTTATATGAGTATTATACCGAAATTGGTCAAAAAGAAGAGGCGTTCAAAAATTTAGAAGAAGCCTTCGGTTCCAAAGATGTGAAAATTGATTCTAAAATGGGCATTTTAATGGCTCTTTTAGATATAAGCGCAAAGGATGAGGAGGTAAGGTCCGAAATGTATGACCTGTTAGAGGTGTTGGCTAAAACTAATCCAGAGGATGCAAAAACCTGGGCGGTGTACGGTGACTTCCTGTACGGGGAAGAGAAAAAGAAGGATGCTCGTGATATGTATTTGAAGGCAATTGCCATTGATAATAGTAAGTACCAGATATGGAATCAAGTATTGTTTATTGATTCTGAAATAAATGATGTAGATGCAATCATAAAGCATAGCGCTGAATGTTTGGAGTTGTTTCCAAACCAGGTTTTGCCTCATTATTTTCAAGGTTTAGGTCAATTGCAAAAAGAAAACTTCACTAATGCAATCCAATCGCTTGAATTGGCTAAGGAATTGGCTTACGGAATGCCGGAGCTTGAAATTCAAATCATGTCTAATTTAGGCGATGCTTACTATCAAGCTGGAAATCCTCAAAAAGCTTGGTTTGCCTACGACCATGCTTTAAGAATGAATCCTTCGAATGACTATGTGTTAAATAATTACGCCTATTTTTTAAGTGTGGAAGGAGAGAAGTTAGAAAAGGCTGAAGAAATGTCGAAACGTACGGTAGAACACAATCCTAAAAGTGCGGTATATTTAGATACATATGGCTGGATTTTGTTTCGTATGGGAAAGTATGCCGAAGCTGTGGAGTACCTTCAGAAAGCAGTAGATAATGACCCACAGAAGTCAGCGGAGATTGTGGAGCATTTAGGAGATGCGCAATTTAAAAATGGGCAGATTGATGAAGCTTTGAGAAACTGGAAGTGGGTGCAGCAAAAAGGTGGAGGGTCTGATCAGTTGGGCCAAAAAATTAAGCAGAATAAATATATACCTTAATGAAGAACTTCTTAGGCATACTAACGGTATTCCTCTTTGTAGTAGGATGTAGGTCTACTAAAAACACCACCGAAAGTGGTGGTGGAAAAGTTGGAAGTAAAAAAGTGGTTGAAATTGTTTCTCAGATTTCTGAATTAGAATCTTCTTCTCCAAAATACCTCTCGTTTAAAGCAGATGCCCAAATCAAAACCGAAGAAAAGAATCAATCGGTAAAAGCATCTATTAGAATGGTAAAAGATAGTGCTATTTGGATTTCGATTACGTCATTCAAATACGAAGCTATTAGAATTTTAGCTACCCCAGATTCATTAAAGTACTTAGATAGAACCAACAAAAAGTTTTATGTGGGTGACTATGCATTTATTCAGTCTAAAGTAGGAGTAGAATTGGGTTATAAAGAAATTCAATCCTTGTTGTACGGACACAGTTTTGGTTTGGGTCAAGCTGCCTCCATAAGTAAACGAAATGACAAAAATCACTATGTATTGAGTACGCTGAATAAACGTGAGGCACGAAATGTGGCCAAGGATAAAGAATGGATGTCTGAAGATGTGGAGGTTTTATTTAGCAATTGGATAAACCCGGAGAGTTTTAAAACTGAGAAGGTAAACATTAAAGACTTGGGCTCTGAAAATAATGCAAGTATTCAATACCTCACTTTTGAAAATATATCCAATCAGTTGTTACTTTCCTCATTTAAGATGGATATCATTGCAAAAACAAACACGAGTGTGGATGTTAAAATGAACAAGATTTCGGTAGAAGGGCCTCTGAAATTTCCTTTCAATATTTCATCTAAGTATGAGCAGATTAGTCAGTAGTTTTATATTCATATCATTTTTATTTGTAGGAATAACCCTTCCCACTACTGTGGCTGCGCAAAGCAAACGAACAGTTTTAGAGCGTAAGAAAAGTAGATTGAAAAGTGATATCGAGTACAAGAATACATTGCTCAAAAAAAATGAAGCTGAAAAAAACAACACCCTAAATCAGTTAGTGCTGTTACAAGATAAAATTTCAAAAAGGGTAGAGTTAATCGCGACCATTAATAGCGAGGTTAAATATTTGAATGGTCAAATTGAAGGTAATGAAGAGCTTATTGCCTCTATGGAGCGTGATGTAGAAACATTGAAATCGGAGTATGCTAAAATGATTCAATTTGCCTACCGTAACCGAAGCAGCTATGATCAGATTATGTATGTATTTGCATCTTCTGACTTTAACCAAGCCTACAAACGTTTAAGATACTTGCAGCAATATTCTGAGTTTAGAAAAAAGCAAACGGAAGACATCAAACGTTTAGAATCTGTTTTGATAGAAAAAAATGGAGAGCTATTGGCTGAACGTTCTGAGAAAGAGTCTTTGTTAGAGGCGGAGTTAAGCGAGAAAAGTACCTTGGCTCAAGAAAAAAGTCAACACCAAGAAATTTACGCAAGTTTAGAAAGTAAGGAAGAAGATCTTAAAAAAGAGATAAAAGAAAAGCAAAAAGAGCGTCAGCAAATGCAGTTAGCAATTGATAGAATTATAGCGGAAGAAATTAGATTGGCGCAAAAAAAGAATTCCAGTAAAAAAGGAGAATGGAGCCTCACTCCTGAAGCTAAAGCTCTAGCAAATGGGTTTACCGCAAATAAGGGGAAATTGCCGTGGCCAGTTGAAAAGGGAACCATTACGGATAAATATGGGGTACATGCACATCCGGTACTAAAGTCTATTAAAATAAATAATCACGGGGTAGGGATTAGCACAAATCGAGGCGCTTCTGCAAGATCGGTTTATGAAGGTGAGATTTCAAAAATCATTGTAATTCCTGGTGCAGGTAAGGCTGTAATTGTGCGTCACGGTGATTACCTAACGGTTTATGGTAACCTAAAAGAGGTGTATGTAGCCGCGGGAGATAAGGTTAAGGTGAAGCAAATTATTGGCGAAGTGGTTACCATTGATGGTAAAACTGAATTGCAATTTGAAATCCACAAAGGAGTGAATGCAACCACCCTAGATCCGGCCTTGTGGCTATACCGAGCAAAATAATTTTGCGTTAAAAACAATTACTTTCTAAATCCTTATTTGATGCTTTATTCCATTAAAGAATCACTAAATTTGCGTTCAAATTATTTGACATGACAAATACACTTTTTCTTATGGGAATGCCTGGAGGATACGAATGGATCATTATCGGGGTAATTATTCTATTACTTTTTGGTGGTCGTAAATTACCTGAACTTATGAAAGGAATGGGTAAAGGAATTAAAGAATTCAAGGATGCTTCTAAACAAGAAGAAGATCCTAAAAAAGTAGAAGAAAAGAAAGACTAATTTTTTCTAAAGAATACTATGACATCCAATTATATCAATTATTTGACTTACCGTGAAGCCCTTGTAAATGGCGATACCACCGCTGTGAACGAAGTAAAATCTTTTTTAGCGGAGATTGAAAGTCAAAAACACCTGAATGCATTTTTAGAAACTTTTGACGATACGGCTTTGGCCCAGGCAGAAGAAGTGGATCAAAAAATCAAAGCAGGTACGGCCGGTAAATTAGCCGGAATGGTAATTGGGTTAAAGGATAATCTTTGCTATAAAGATCATTCGGTTTCCGTTTCTTCTAAAATATTGACCAATTTCAAATCATTGTTTTCGGGTACAGCGGTAGAACGTTTGTTAGCCGAGGATGCTATTATTATTGGTCGTTTAAATTGTGATGAATTCGCCATGGGTTCATCCAATGAAAAATCGGCATTTGGACCGGTTTTAAATTCAGTTGACAATACTAGAGTTCCCGGTGGTTCTTCTGGTGGTTCGGCTGTGGCGGTTGCGTCTAATTTGTGTCATGCTTCTTTGGGCACTGATACAGGTGGTTCGGTTCGCCAACCTGCTTCTTTTACTGGAACAGTAGGATTGAAACCCACTTACGGAAGAATTTCGCGTTGGGGATTAATTGCATACGCTTCTTCTTTAGATCAAATTGGCCCGTTTACTAAAACTGTTCAAGATTCTGCTTTGTTACTGGAAGTAATGGCAGGTGGAGATGAAATGGATACCACTTCGAGTAAAGAAAAAGTAGAAGCTTATACCGAAGGTAAATCAGAAGGGATAAAGAAAATTGCTGTTTTAAGAGACGCCTTAGAAAGTGAAGGTCTTACTCCTGCTGTAAAAACAAGATTTACTGAAATCATTGAAAAATTAAAGTCTCTAGGACATCAAGTGGATGTGGTAGATTTTAATTTATTGAACCAAATGGTTCCTACTTATTACGTGGTAAGTAATGCCGAAGCGTCTTCTAACTTGAGTCGTTTTGATGGTATTCATTACGGTTATAGAAGTGAGCAAGCGGTAGATATCGAGTCTACTTACGTGAAGTCAAGAACCGAGGGTTTTGGTGCCGAGGTTAAGCGTAGAATCATGATGGGTACTTTTGTTTTAAGTACGGGGTATTATGATGCTTATTTTGCCAAAGCGCAAAAAGTGAGACGTTTGATTCAGGATAAAACGAAAGCTATTTTTGCAGATTACGACTTTGTGTTAACTCCAACAACTCCGCATGCAGCCTTTAAATTCGGGCATAATTCGGATAATCCAGTAGGAATGTATTTGGAAGACATCTTTACGGTGCATGCCAACTTAGCGGGTAATCCGGCTATTTCATTGCCTTTGGGTAAAAATGAAGAAGGATTGCCGTTTGGAATTCAATTAATGGCGCCATTTTTTGGTGAGAAAGACCTGTTTGGCTTCTCTGAAGAAATGATGAAGTTGTAATTCATTGTAATTTGTTAGCATAAGCTAAATAAAATCATATTTCTGAGTTATGCCCTGGTTTACATTTGTAGCAAACTGTTTTGTATGCTACATTCTTCACTAATTGAACCAAAAAGTATTGCCGTAATTGGCGGATCTAACAACGCCTCAAAACCTGGGGGTAAAATTGTAACGAATCTGATTAATGGTACTTTTAATGGCTGTCTCTTATACACATCTCCGAGCCCACGAGACTCCTGAGCATCT
>CAJXPI010000013.1 GCA_913057875.1 uncultured Flavobacteriales bacterium | reverse complement strand
GTCTTCGCAGGTTCGAATCCTGCTCCCCCCACACTTATCTTTTATTTTAAGCGGAAGTAGCTCAGTTGGTAGAGCGTCAGCCTTCCAAGCTGAGGGTCGCGAGTTCGAATCTCGTCTTCCGCTCTTTTTAAAGGTTAAATAACCCCTTTAAAGTTAGGAGTTGCTTAAGTTGGAGATGATTTTATTGCCGATGTAGCTCAGGGGTAGAGCACTTCCTTGGTAAGGAAGAGGTCAGGGGTTCAATTCCCCTCATAGGCTCAATTGAAGTGAATAAATAGAAATTAATAGAAACGTAAATTAAAACTTATAGCTATGGCTAAAGAAATGTTTGACCGGTCGAAACCACACGTAAACATCGGTACTATCGGACACGTGGATCATGGAAAAACTACCTTGACCGCAGCAATTACAACTGTATTAGCAACAGCAGGTCTTTCTGAGTTGCGTGACTTCGCGTCAATTGATAACGCTCCAGAAGAGAAAGAACGTGGTATTACAATTAATACTTCTCACGTTGAGTACACTACTGCTAATCGTCACTACGCACACGTTGACTGTCCAGGTCACGCGGATTACGTAAAGAACATGATTACTGGTGCTGCCCAAATGGACGGTGCTATTTTAGTAGTTGCGGCAACTGATGGTCCAATGCCTCAAACTCGTGAGCACATCTTGTTAGCACGTCAGGTAAACGTTCCTGCTATCGTTGTTTTTATGAACAAAGTAGATTTAGTAGATGACGAAGAGTTGTTAGAACTAGTTGAAATGGAGGTTCGTGAATTATTATCTTTCTACGAATACCCAGGTGATGATTTACCGGTAATTCAAGGTTCTGCTTTAGGTGGGCTAGAAGGAGATGCTAAATGGTCTGAGAAGATTATGGAATTAATGACTGCTGTTGATGAGCATATTCCATTACCTCCTAGAGATGTAGATAAAGAATTTTTGATGCCAGTTGAGGATGTGTTCTCTATTACCGGTCGTGGTACTGTAGCAACAGGTCGTATTGAATCAGGTGTAATTAACACTGGTGATGAAATCGAATTGTTAGGTATGGGCGCTGAAAGAATGAAGTCAGTAGTAACTGGTGTTGAGATGTTCCGTAAGATCCTTGATAGAGGTGAAGCTGGTGATAACGTTGGTCTTTTACTACGTGGTGTTGATAAAGAAAAAATCAAAAGAGGTATGGTAATCGCTAGAACCGGTACTATTACTCCACACACGAAGTTTAAAGCTGAGGTTTATATCTTGAAGAAAGAAGAAGGTGGACGACACACTCCATTCCATAACAAATACCGTCCTCAATTTTACATCCGTACCACTGATGTTACTGGAGAAATCCAATTAGAAGAAGGTCGTGAAATGGTAATGCCTGGTGATAACTTAACTATTTCTGTTGAGTTAATTCAACCAGTAGCCATCAACTTAGGTCTTAAATTCGCTATTCGTGAAGGTGGGCGTACAGTAGGTGCTGGACAGATTACTGAGATTCTTGATTAATTCAAGGTTCTAAAATAAAAGAATACAGCAAAAAGGTGTCCCGTTTTTACGGGATACCTTTCTGTTTAAATAAAAGATTGTAAATCTATTGATTCTTTTTGATAGATTGAACGCAAACGGGTGTAGCTCAATTGGCAGAGTAGTGGTCTCCAAAACCATTGGTTGGGAGTTCGAGTCTCTCCACCCGTGCAAACATTATTGTCCATGAGTAAATTGAAAAGTTATGTTGCCGATTCGTATAACGAGCTTCGTTATAACGTAAGTTGGCCTACAATGAAAGAACTTCAAGGAAGTTCGGTATTGGTGTTGGTAGCATCATTTATTATGGCTGGTATCGTGTATTTACTGGATGCGAGTTTTGGTCAAGTAATGAAGTTGATTTACGAGACATTTTAATTAAGTCTCTTTAAAACTAGTTACTGTGGCTGAAGGCAAGGAAATTAAAAAACGCTGGTACGTATTACGTGCTGTAAGTGGTAAAGAAGGTAAAGTAAGAGATTACATCGAAATGGAAATTAACCGTTTAAAAATGGGTGATTACGTTTCACAAGTTTTAATTCCTAAAGAAAAGGTTTACCAAATTAGAAATGGTAAAAAGATTTTAAAGGAGAAAAACTTCTTCCCAGGTTATATTATGATTGAAGCTGCATTGGTGGGTGAGGTACCTCACACGTTAACTGGTGTTCCTGATGTTATCGGTTTCTTAAGTGGTACTAAAGGTGGAGATCCTTTACCAATGAGAGAAGCGGAAGTGAATAGAATTTTGGGTAAAGTAGATGAATTAGCTGATTCCGAGGAAAATGTGGAAATACCATATTTAGTGGGTGAAACAGTTAAGGTAATTGATGGTCCTTTCAACAGTTTTTCAGGTTTAATTGAAGAGGTTAACGAAGAGAAGAAAAAACTGAAAGTAATGGTGAAAATTTTCGGAAGAAAAACACCATTAGAATTAGGTTATTTACAAGTTGAGAAGGAATAAATAAGTAATTAATAAAAATTTTGGGCGAAAGAGACATTGAATGCTTCCCTCGGAAACCCAAAGATAACTTGAGTAAAAATGGCAAAGGAAATAAGTGCGCTTATTAAGCTACAAGTAAAAGGTGGTGCGGCTAATCCGTCTCCTCCGGTAGGTCCTGCTTTAGGGGCGAAGGGTGTGAACATTATGGAATTCTGTAAGCAGTTCAACGCTCGTACGCAAGATAAAGCTGGAAAAGTTTTACCGGTGGTGATTACGGTTTTCGCTGACAAATCGTTTGAGTTTGTTGTAAAAACTCCACCAGTTGCTGTTCAACTCATGGAAGCTGCTAAATTGAAGTCTGGTTCTCCGGAACCAAACAGACGTAAAGTAGCGACTATCTCTCAAGATCAAGTTAGAGCTATTGCCACTGACAAGATGCCTGATCTAAATTGTTTCACTGTTGAGTCTGCGATGAATATGGTTGCGGGAACGGCTAGAAGTATGGGAATTGTTGTAAAATAATTTCTGTGTTAAATTTTTAAAAGGTAAAAAGATGGCAAAAATTTCTAAAAAAAGAAAAGAAGTCCTTTCTAAATATGATGATCAAAATCCTTATTCTTTAGAGGATGCATCAGGATTAGTAAAAGAAATCAGTACTGCAAAATTTGACGAGTCTATTGATATGGCTATCAAATTGAATGTGGATCCACGTAAAGCTAACCAAATGGTTAGAGGTACAGTATCTCTTCCTCACGGAACAGGTAAGGACGTAAAAGTGTTGGTTTTATGTACACCTGATAAAGAGCAAGAAGCTAAAGATGCAGGTGCGGATTACGTAGGATTGGATGAGTTTATCGCTAAGATTAAAGGCGGATGGACTGACGTTGATGTAATTATTACTATGCCTTCAGTAATGGGTAAGGTTGGTGCTTTAGGTCGTGTATTAGGACCAAGAGGATTAATGCCGAATCCAAAAACTGGAACAGTAACCATGGAAATTGGTAAAGCTGTGAAGGATGTGAAAGCTGGTAAAATTGATTTCCGTGTTGATAAATACGGTATCATCCACGCAGCTATCGGTAAAGTTTCTTTCGATAAAAAGATGATCGTTGAGAATGCACAAGAGTTGTTACAGACATTGATCAAACTAAAACCAGCTGCGGCAAAAGGTGTTTACATGAAAAGCATCACTATGTCCAGTACAATGAGCCCAGCCATTAAGGTAGAACTTAAAGCTGCTGCGGTTTAATGTTAAATTTGAAAAACCTGAGTAAATGAACAAACAAGAAAGAAATCAGGTCATTGATAACTTGGTAACTGTATTGCAAGATAACAGCAACATTTATGTAGCTGATACTGCAGAGTTAGACGCTGAGTTAACTTCAGATTTGAGAAGAGCTTGCTTCAACAAAGATGTTGAATTACAAGTTGTGAAAAATACTCTTTTAGCAAAGGCTATGGAAAAATCCGAAAAGGATTTTGAAGATATGCCTTCCGTTTTAAAAGGGTACACGTCTTTGATGTTATCTGAAGTTGCGAACGCACCAGCTAAGTTAATCAAAGAGTTTAGGAAAAAAAGTGAAAAACCTATTCTCAAAGCTGCTTATGTTGAGCAATCAGTATATATTGGACACGAGAGTTTAGAAGCTCTAGTAAGCTTGAAATCTAAAGAAGAGCTTATTGGTGACGTAATTCTATTACTTCAGTCTCCAGCTAAAACTGTGATATCTCAATTACAGTCTGGTGGTAGTACACTAGCCGGACTCATGAAAACACTTTCAGAAAAAGAATCTTAATTAAGAACAATTATTAAAATTAAATAAAATGGCAGATTTAAAATCGTTTGCTGAGCAATTAGTAAATCTTACCGTAAAAGAAGTAAGTGAATTAGCTGATATCCTTAAGGATGAGTACGGAATTGAACCAGCTGCTGCTGCTGCAGTTGCTGTTGCAGGTCCTGCTGGTGGTGGTGAAGCCGCTGAAGAGAAAACAGAATTTGATGTTATCTTGAAAGAAGCTGGTGCACAAAAACTTAAAGTTGTTAAAGCTGTAAAAGAATTAACAGGATTAGGTTTGAAAGAAGCTAAAGAATTAGTTGATGGAGCTCC
The DNA here is from genome assembly GCA_913057875.1 of uncultured Flavobacteriales bacterium. GTDB lineage: Bacteria > Bacteroidota > Bacteroidia > Flavobacteriales_G > Salibacteraceae > CAJXZP01. Next base: position 22,630 of record CAJXPI010000013.1, on the reverse strand, counting down.
TAAAGCAGTAAAAGAAGGTATTGCTAAAGACGAAGCTGAAGCGCTTAAAACTCAATTAGAAGAAGCAGGAGCTACTGTTGAGCTTAAGTAATATATCATTCACATTTTGTGACATTTAGAGGTTTAGACCCATTTTGGGTCTAAACCCTTACGTGTTTATACACGTTTTTTTTTTAGTTCTTCATCAGATAATACTTCCATGGCAGAATTGGCAAAACAGGAAAGGGTAAATTTCGGGACCGCAAAAAACTTACTAAAATATCCAGATTTTTTGGATGTTCAGTTAAAGTCGTTCCAGGATTTTTTCCAACTAGAAACTACTGCAGATAGCAGAGAAACCGAAGGTTTATTTAAGGTTTTTAGTGAAAACTTCCCGATTACAGATTCAAGAAATAATTTCGTACTTGAATTTTTGGATTACTTTATTGATCCACCCCGTTACGATATCAAAGAAACTATCGAAAGAGGTTTAACTTACAGTGTGCCGCTTAAAGCGAAACTGAAGTTATATTGTACCGACCCAGAACACGAAGATTTCGAAACCATCATTCAAGATGTGTATTTAGGAACTATTCCTTACATGACTCCAAGTGGGTCATTTATTGTGAATGGTGCCGAACGTGTAATTGTATCTCAACTACACCGCTCACCAGGGGTATTCTTTGGTCAGAGCTATCACGCAAATGGTACAAAACTTTATTCAGCAAGAATTATTCCTTTTAAAGGTTCTTGGATTGAATTTGCTACCGACATCAATAATGTGATGTTTGCGTATATTGATAGAAAGAAAAAGCTTCCCGTAACTACTCTATTAAGAGCGATTGGTTACGAAAGCGATAAAGATATTTTAGAAATTTTCGGTTTAGCTGATGAAATTAAAGTTTCTAAAGCTGGACTTAAACGTGTTACCGGTAGACGCCTTGCTGCAAGAGTTCTGAAAACTTGGTTTGAAGATTTTGTAGATGAAGATACGGGTGAAGTTGTTTCCATTGAGCGAAACGAAGTTATTATCGATCGGGAAACAGTGATTGAAAGCGATCACGTTGAATTGATTTTAGATAGTGGTGCTAAAACCATTCTTTTACATAAAGAAGATGTAAATAGTACGGACTATACCATTATATATAACACGCTTCAAAAAGATCCATCTAATACCGAGATTGAAGCAGTGGAGCACATTTACCGTGTGCTACGTAACTCTGAGCCGCCAGATGAAGAAACAGCTAGGGGAGTTATCGATAAATTATTCTTCTCGGATAAACGTTACGATTTAGGAGAAGTAGGTAGATTTAGAATTAATAAGAAATTAAAAATTAGTTCTGACGAAACTAGTCGAGTACTTACAAAAGAAGATATCATTTTAATTATCCGTTACCTAATTGAGTTAGTGAACTCAAAAACGGATGTGGATGATATTGATCACCTAAGTAACAGACGTGTTCGTACAGTTGGAGAACAATTACATAACCAATTTGGTGTAGGTTTAGCGCGTATGGCTAGAACTATTCGTGAACGTATGAATGTGCGTGATAACGAGGTGTTTACTCCTATTGATTTGATTAACGCAAAAACGTTATCTGCGGTAATTAATTCTTTCTTTGGTACCAACCAGTTGTCTCAATTTATGGATCAAACCAATCCATTATCTGAGATTACTCACAAACGTAGATTATCTGCCCTTGGACCAGGTGGTTTATCAAGAGAAAGAGCAGGTTTTGAGGTTCGAGATGTTCACTATACGCACTACGGTCGTTTATGTACTATTGAAACTCCTGAGGGACCAAATATTGGTTTGATTTCTTCTCTTTGTTCTTATGCAAAAGTGAACAAACTAGGATTTATTGAAACTCCTTACCGTAGAGTAAGAGATGCTAAAGTAAGTTATGAGGCGGAAGATCTTGTATATTTATCTGCTGAGGAAGAAGATGGTATTAACATCGCCCAAGCAACAGCACCTGTTAAAGATAACGGAGAGTTTGAAAATGAAGAAGTTATTGCGCGTTACGAAGGTGATTTCCCAATTTTATCTAAAAAGGAAATTGGTTTAATTGATGTAGCGCCAAACCAGATTACATCTATTGGTGCATCGCTGATTCCTTTCTTGGAGCACGATGATGCGAATAGAGCGTTGATGGGATCCAACATGCAGCGTCAAGCAGTGCCATTACTTCGTCCAGAAGCTCCTATTGTTGGTACTGGATTGGAAGGTGATGTCGCTAGAGATTCTCGTGTATTGATTAATGCAGAAGGGCCTGGTGTTGTAACTTATGTGGATGCTTTAGAAGTAACTATTAAGTATGATGAAGATGAAGATGATAAAGCAGTAAGCTTTAGAGGTCCATCTAAGACATACCAACTAGTGAAATATGCAAAAACAAACCAAAATACTATGGTCAACTTGAAGCCTATCGTTCGTGTAGGTGATAGAGTTGAAAAAGACCAAGTACTTTGTGAAGGTTATGCAACACAACAAGGTGAGCTTGCTTTAGGACGTAACTTGAACGTGGCATTTATGCCTTGGAAAGGATACAACTTTGAGGATGCGATTGTAATTTCTGAAAAAGTAGTTAGAGAAGATTTCTTTACATCTTTACACGTAGAGGAGTTTAGCCTAGAGGTTAGAGACACTAAACGTGGTTTAGAAGAATTAACCGCTGATATTCCAAACGTAAGTGAGGAAGCTACTAAAAATCTAGATGAAAACGGACTTGTTCGTGTGGGTGCTAGAATTAAAGCTGGAGATATTTTAATTGGTAAAATCACTCCTAAAGGAGAAAGTGATCCAACTCCAGAAGAGAAATTACTACGAGCTATCTTCGGTGATAAAGCGGGTGATGTAAAAGATTCTTCTCTAAAAGCAGGACCGTCAATGGATGGTGTTGTTATTGGAAAGAAACTTTTCTCTAGAGCAATTAAGGACAGAAGACAAAGAAATTCTGAAAAAGAAATTCTTGCTGAATTAGATTATAAATACACGAAACAAGTAGACGAAATTAAAAATCAACATGCTGAAAAATTATTCGGTTTGGTGAATGGTAAAACGTCTCAAGGTGTATTCAATAACTTCCGTGAGGAAATTGTACCTAAAGGAACGAAATTTACATTGAAGTTATTAATGTCATTGAATTATGACGAATTGAATCCTGCAGGTTGGACAACAAGTGCACATACAAATGCTTTAATTAAGCGTTTGTTTGTTAACTTTAGTACACGTGTAAATGATGTATTGGGTGTTTGGAAACGTGAAAAATTCCAAATCTCCATTGGTGATGAGTTACCAGCTGGTATTGTTCAATTGGCTAAGATTTACGTGGCTAAGAAACGTAAGTTGAAAGTAGGTGATAAAATGGCGGGGCGTCACGGTAATAAGGGTATTGTTTCGCGTATTGTTCGTGCGGAAGATATGCCTTACCTTGAAAACGGAGAGCCTGTTGATATCGTATTGAACCCACTTGGGGTACCATCTCGTATGAACTTGGGACAGATTTATGAAACTGTACTTGGTTGGGCTGGTAGAAAACTAGGAGTGAAATTCGCTACACCAATTTTTGATGGAGCTTCTGTGGCAGAAATCGAATCATGGACGAAGAAAGCTGAAATTCCTGATTTTGGTAGATCTTATCTATATGATGGTGGAACTGGAGAGCGTTTTGATCAACCCGTAACGGTTGGTATCATTTACATGTTGAAACTTCACCATTTAGTTGATGATAAAATGCACGCTAGATCTATTGGACCATATTCATTGATTACACAACAACCATTGGGTGGTAAGGCTCAAATGGGTGGTCAAAGATTTGGTGAGATGGAGGTATGGGCGCTTGAGGCGTTTGGTGCTTCTCATATCCTACAAGAGATCTTGACCATTAAATCGGATGATGTAATTGGTCGTGCAAAAGCTTATGAAGCTATTGTTAAAGGTGAGCCTATGCCTAAACCGGGTATTCCAGAATCATTTAATGTATTACTACATGAAATGAGAGGATTAGGATTGAACATCACCATGAATTAATTGTTGAACTAGAGGACTTAAATTTAGCATAAGCTATGGCTTTTAAGAAAGACACAAAACAACAAAGTAGTTTTAATAAAATCACTATCTCTTTGGCAAGTCCAGAGATGATTCGTAACGCATCAAGTGGTGAGGTATTAAAACCGGAAACAATAAACTATCGTACTTACAAACCAGAACGTGACGGATTATTCTGTGAGCGTATCTTTGGTCCAGTAAAAGATTATGAATGTCACTGTGGTAAATACAAAAGAATCCGTTATAAAGGAATCGTTTGTGACCGTTGTGGTGTTGAGGTTACTGAGAAGAAAGTAAGACGTGAACGTATGGGCCACATCGCATTGGTGGTGCCTGTAGCGCATATTTGGTATTTCAAATCTTTACCCAATAAAATTGGATACTTATTAGGTTTACCTTCAAAGAAACTAGATACAATCATTTATTATGAAAAGTATGTAGTTATTCAAGCGGGTGGCGCAACTAATGATGAAGGTGAAGCCATTCAATACTTAGATTTCTTAAGTGAAGAAGAGTATTTAGATGCGTTGGATAGGTTACCTCAAGATAATCAGTATCTTGAAGATTCTGACCCTAACAAGTTTATCGCTAAGATGGGAGCTGAGGCTCTTGAAGATTTATTGCGTAATCTGGACTTGGATTCTTTATCATATGAGTTACGTCATAAGGCAAACATTGAGACTTCTCAACAACGTAAGGCTGAAGCGTTAAAGCGTTTGCAAGTTGTTGAAGGGTTTAGAGATGCAAACTTAAGATTAGAAAATCGTCCGGAATGGATGGTAATTAAAGTTGTACCAGTAACTCCACCTGAATTAAGACCATTGGTTCCTCTTGATGGTGGACGTTTCGCAACTTCAGATTTGAATGATTTATACCGTAGAGTAATTATTCGTAACAACCGTTTGAAACGTTTGATCGAAATTAAAGCTCCAGAGGTAATTCTGCGTAATGAGAAACGTATGCTTCAAGAAGCGGTGGATTCATTATTAGATAACTCAAGAAAATCAAGTGCTGTTAAAACAGATTCAAACCGTGCATTAAAATCTCTTTCTGATTCATTGAAAGGTAAGCAAGGTCGTTTCCGTCAGAACTTATTAGGTAAACGTGTGGATTACTCAGCACGTTCGGTAATTGTTGTTGGACCTAACTTAGAAATGCACGAATGTGGTATTCCTAAAAACATGGCGGCAGAATTATACAAGCCGTTTATTATTCGTAAGTTGATTGAGCGTGGAATTGTTAAAACGGTAAAATCAGCGAAGAAAATTGTAGACAAAAAAGAACCAGTTGTTTGGGATATTTTGGAGAACGTTCTTAAAGGACATCCAGTATTACTGAACAGGGCTCCTACTCTCCACAGATTGGGTATCCAAGCTTTTCAACCTAAATTGGTTGAGGGTAAGGCGATTCAATTACACCCGTTAGCATGTTCTGCATTTAATGCGGATTTTGATGGGGATCAAATGGCCGTTCACTTACCATTAGGTAATGCTGCTATTTTAGAAGCTCAGGTATTAATGTTAGGTTCTCACAACATTTTGAACCCTGCAAATGGAGCACCGATTACGGTACCATCTCAGGATATGGTGTTGGGTCTTTATTATATTACCAAGTCTAGAAGGTCTGAAGAAGGTCACCAAATTTTAGGTGAAGATATGACTTTCTACTCTCCGGAAGAGGTAGAGATTGCTTTTAATGAGAAGAAATTGGAACTACATGCAAACATCAAGTGTAAAGTAGAAGTACTTAACGAAGATGGTACACGTGAGTTCAAAATTATTGAAACTACTTGTGGTCGAGTAATGTTTAACGAATTCGTGCCAGAAGAAGTAGGATATATTAATGAAGTATTAACTAAGAAATCTTTGAGAGACGTAATTGGTAAAATTATGAAAATCTCAGGGGTTACTAGAACAGCACGTTTCTTAGATGATATTAAAGGTTTAGGATTCTATTGGGCATTTAAAGGTGGACTTTCGTTCAACATTAATGACATTATGATTCCGGCCGAGAAAGTAACGTTAGTTGATGCTGCAAAAACTAAAGTAGCCGAGATTATTGGTAATTATAACATGGGTTTAATTACTAATAATGAGCGTTATAATCAGATTATTGATATCTGGACACATACCAATTCGAAGTTGACGAATATTTTGATGAACGCGTTGGAAAACGATAATCAAGGTTTCAACTCGATTTATATGATGTTCCACTCTGGTGCAAGGGGTTCGAAAGAGCAAATTCGTCAGTTAGCTGGTATGAGGGGTTTGATGGCGAAACCGAAAAAATCGGGAGCGCAAGGAGGGTCTATTATTGAGAATCCAATTCTTTCTAACTTTAAGGAAGGTTTGTCAATTCTAGAGTACTTTATTTCTACTCACGGTGCACGTAAGGGTCTTGCGGATACGGCATTGAAAACGGCCGATGCGGGTTACTTAACACGTAGATTGGTTGACGTTTCTCAAGATGTTATTATCTCTGCAGAAGATTGTGGTACTTTAAGAGGGTTATCGGTTTCTGCATTGAAGAAAAACGATGATATCGTAGAGGACTTATTTGATAGAATTGTGGGTAGAACAACTGTTCACGATGTATATCATCCTGTAACCAATGAGGAAATCATTCCCGCAGGTGAGGAAATCACTGAAAGGGTTGCTAGAGTCATTGAAGATGCAGGAATAGAAACTGTTGAAGTTCGTTCTGTATTGACTTGTGAAACGGTAAGAGGTGTATGTGCTAAATGTTACGGTACGAACCTTGCCACGAACGGGAAAGTGCAAAAAGGTGAGGCAGTAGGTGTTGTTGCTGCGCAGTCAATTGGTGAGCCGGGTACACAGTTAACACTTCGTACATTCCACGTTGGGGGTACAGCAAGTAACATTGCAGCTGAATCTAGTCACATTGCTAAGTTTGATGGTAAATTGGTCTTAGAAGATGTAAAAACAGTTGAAAAGGAAGATGAAGAAGGAAACATGGCAAATGTTGTTATTGGAAGAGCAGGAGAGTTTAGAATTGTAGACCCTACAACGAACATGACTTTAATGGCTTCTAATATTCCTTACGGTTCTAATCTTTTGATTACAAAATCTAAGAAGATCAAGAAAGGTGAAGTAATCTGTAACTGGGATCCATATAATGCGGTAATTGTTTCTGAATTTGATGGTAAGATTGCTTTTAACAATATTGTTGAAGGCCGTACATACCGTGAGGAATCAGATGAGCAAACAGGTTTCTCTGAAAAAGTTATTACGGAAAGAAAGGACCGTACAATGGTTCCGCAATTAAAGGTAACTGATGGAAGTGGAGAACAATTACGTTCTTACAATCTACCTGTAGGAGCTCACATTATGACAGATGAAGGAGTTTCTGTTAAACAAGGTGATGTTTTGGTTAAGATTCCTCGTTCTGCAGGTGGTTCTAGTGATATTACGGGTGGTTTACCTCGTGTAACGGAGTTATTTGAGGCTAGAAATCCATCCAATCCAGCAGTGGTTTCTGAGATTGACGGTTATGTTTCTTTTGGAAAGATTAAGCGTGGTAACCAGGAAATCATTGTTACTTCTAAGACAGGTGAGGTTAAGAAATACTTAGTATCTCTTTCTAAACATATCTTAGCTCAAGAAAATGATTGGGTAAAAGCAGGGCAGCCGTTGTCTGATGGAGCAATTACTCCAGGTGATATTTTATCGATTAAAGGGCCTACAGCGGTTCAAGAATACATTGTAAACGAAATCCAAGAGGTTTACCGTATGCAGGGTGTGAAAATTAACGATAAACACTTTGAGGTGATTGTACGTCAAATGATGCGTAAGGTTGATGTTGTAGACGCTGGGGACACTAAATTCTTAGAAAAGCAAATCATTAACAAAAGTGATTTCCAAGAAGAGAATGATTGGATCTACGGTCGTTTAATTGTTACTGATGCAGGTGACTCTAACGAACTAAAAGAAGGTCAAATTGTTACAGCTAGAAAATTACGTGATGTAAACTCTAGATTGAAACGTAATGATCAAACATTAGTTCAATTTAGAGAAGCTTTACCAGCAACATCTAGACCAGTACTTCAAGGTATTACTAGAGCTTCGTTACAAACTGGTAGTTTCATTTCTGCGGCATCGTTCCAGGAAACTACTAAGGTGTTGAATGAGGCAGCTGTAAAAGGAAAAGAAGATCATTTATTAGGATTGAAAGAAAATGTAATTGTTGGTCACTTAATTCCAGCGGGTACAGGTCTTTCAGAATACGAAAACCTAGTAGTTGGTTCAAAGGAAGAGTTTAATCAATTAATGGATACGGAAAGTAATCCTGACATTATTGACTTATAATATTTAATAACACACAGAGAAGCCTTCCATTTTTTATGGAGGGCTTTTTTGTAACTAAAATTTTGTAACATGGAAAATCCAGAAAACAAACAAGGGCAATTAAACATTGAATTATCAGAAGAAATGGCGGAAGGTACGTATTCGAACTTAGCTATTTTAACGCATTCTAGTTCTGAATTTATTGTGGACTTTGTGCAGATCATGCCAGGTGCACCAAAAGCAAAAGTAAAATCAAGAATCATTCTAACACCACAACACGCTAAGCGTTTATTAAATGCGTTACAGGATAATGTGCAAAAATTTGAGCAGATCCATGGACCAATTAAGGAAGGTGAAACACCTGGAGGAGCGATTCCAATGAATTTTGGAGGGCCAACCACTCAAGCTTAGTGATAGGCAGTTTTATTAAAAATGATAAACCCAAAATTAAGAAGTACCGTTAGAGGTGCTTCTTCTTCTGGGCTAATGTCTGGGTTGTTATAATAATAATTTGCTGACAGACTTAATGGGCCAACTGGGGTTTCATAATTGATCACCCCAGAAAGAATAGCGAATCGATCCGCCCAAGGGGTTCCTAGGGTTGTTTCTCCTTCGTACCCTTGAATAAATGACTGGTATGGCTGAAAGGCATATGCTTCAGCTCGTAGTTGGAATTTATTAAATGGTAGCACCACTACTTGAAATCCTGCGGCTACATATTGATTAGCATGAAAACTTTCTAGGAACAAAGTTTTACTATCGGGTGTTGGCTTGAAAGAGGGAGCTTGAATGACCGTAGATGTATAGTTATTAAAGAAGTCCATACTCGAATAAGCTCCAGATAATTGGAAACCAAAACGTAGTTTATTTTTTATTCTTAAGTATTGCTGATAATCTAGTTTTAAAATAATGAATGAATGACCAATTCTTTCCTTTTCATCTTGTATAGATGTGCTTCCAGGAGAGAAAAATTCGTTACCGGTGGTATAAGATGCTTGCGCCAATAATTGTTGGCCTTGGTAATGGTATTGCCGCTTATTTAATGTGTTATTTTCTAGGGTTACTTTCGCGGTAAAAGCATTAAAGTTGGTGATATCTGTAGTATCTGCGGGAAGGAAATTTTTGGTCTGATAATATTCGGATTTCATTTGTAAATACGTTGCTTCACCTGAAAGTTTTAGTTTATTTCCAATTCCTGTACCCACTTCTAACCCGGTGTACATTTCACCTTCAATGGCATACGTAGGTTTTTCGGATACAAATAAATTGGACTGCCTACTTTCAAACCAATTCCAGTTATGGATGACAAATTTTGGTTTGGCGTAAAAGGGTAACCTGGTTGGAATATCTAATTTTATACTAGCATTTAACGCTTGATACAATTTACCGTAATGGGTATTTACATTCATTTTTAATCCAATATTGGATAAATTATGGTAGGAAAGGCTTGCAAAACCAACAGAAATTGGTCTGGAGGCAATATTACCGCCAATGTCTAGCGTCCACGATTTGATAGGAGTTACATCCACAATAGCATCGTATTTTTTCGTAGTACGGTTATATTTAAGTTTAGTCCGAACATCTTCCACATACAGTTCTTGATAAAGACGATAGTAGTTTCGTTCGAAATTGTGAAAGGAAAGAGTCGAGTCTTTTTTTCTTTTTCTTCTAATTACCGAACCGGCATATTTCGCTTGATTTTGATTTATTCCAGTAAATAGTACTTCGCCTATAATGACTGGCTTAGAAACATATTTGTTTGAAGCCATAATCTGGGACTCTACCTTAGGGGTAATGTTTAAATGGTGAAGTATATGATTCATGTGTTTCATTGCAGCAGAATAACCAGAGTCAATGGCTTGTTGACCCTTTTCGAAGCTAAATAGACCGTTGTTTACTTGGGGTTCGATTAATTCACCCTCAGCACAGTAAATGGCATAATTAGTTGGTCGTACTAAGATGTTTTGCAATTGCCCTAATAAATCATCTTCAGAAGGTTCCTCAAAGTTATTGGAAACGTTACTGCCAATTACAAAATCGGGTTTAAAATCAGCACACAGAACATCGACCGGGAAATTGTTATAAATTCCTCCATCGTACATAAGGTGACCATCAATTTTTATGGGTTTGATGTAAAACGGATAGGACATAGATGCGCGTAAAGCTTCTGTGAGACTTCCGTTTCTGAAGGTTACCAATTCTTTGGTTATTACATCGGCCGCAACGCAACGAAATGGAATTTTTAGACTATCAAAATTGTAATTTGCCTCTTTCTCTGCTTGTGCTAAATGTTTTACAGCTTCAAAATCAAAGGCCTCACTGGAAATAACTTGACTTGGAAAAAGCAAGGAATATCCATCTTTTTGTTTCTTAAATCGAAGGGAAATCAGGGTTGGGTCTATTTCAGGTTGAGGATAAAAATAGCTGTTTTTTAAAGGAATATTTCCTTGACTGATATGTAGAAAGTGTTTCGAAGTGAAGTACGCTTCAATTTCTTCAATTGGATATCCACTAGCATATAGAGCTCCTATTAAAGCTCCCATCGAAGTTCCCGTGATGTATGAAATTTTCACATGGTTTTCTTCCAGTGCTTTAATAACTCCAATATGAGCCATTGCGTCCGCTCCGCCCCCACTTAGAACTAATCCAATTTTCTTTTCTTGGGAATATCCAGTACCCAAAAAAGAAAGAAAAAGAAGTAGAAAAGCCAATTTCTTTGACATGGAACAAATCTAGTAATTGAGGAGAAATTTAAAGAATAAATCTAGGTTAACTCTTGTATTAATTGATTAAAATATTTTGGAGCTAATTTTAAGCGCGATCCATACCAAGAAAACATTTCACCATCTACAAGTACGACTTGCATTTTGGGAAACCTGCTTTCAAATTCCAATTTCTGTTTTTCTTTGAAAGGAAAGGGTTCAGAGCTTAGAAATAGGAAGTCAGGTTTACCTTCAATTATTTTCTGATTTGTTAGCTCGGGATACCTGGATGCTACGTTGGTATCTAGGTTCTCAAAACCCAGTATTTCTAAAATGTTGTTTATGAAAGTATTTCTGCCCGAAATCATCATGGGATTATCCCAAATAAAATATGCTACTTTGTTTTTGGATTTCGAAAATGGTTTTAGGTGTTTAAACTCCATTCTTATTTCTTCTACTAATAGTTTTGCTTTAAATATTACGTTAGTACGTCTTCCTATTTCCAAAATACTCTCCAGAGCTTGTTCTAAAGTAAAAATATCTGTTAGTAGAACATCAAAGTGCTTTTTTAGATACTCTATGTCTTCTTGCGCATTCTCTTCTTTATTGGCAATAATAATATCAGGCTCAAGTTGGAAGATGCGGTCTAGTTTCAACGATTTAGTTCCTCCTACTTTGGTAACCTTATTGTTTTTTTGCTTTGGATGAATACAAAACCGCGTAATACCCACTATTTCATTTTGTAATCCTAAATCAAATAAAAGCTCCGTTAAAGAAGGAACAACAGATATTATGCGCATTTATGTTTTTTTTGTAGGGTACAAACCTAAAGATTCCCGTATTACAATTAACTTGAAAAAGTTAGATTTGTTGTAGGTATAAAACACATGGTAAAAAAACTTCTATTCATTATCTTTTTTCTTGGAGCTGGCTTAACTGCAAATTCGCAAGTATTAATATCCATCATATTTGGAGACAAACTAAATTCAGATGGTTTAGAATTTGGTTTAGATGGGGGTGTGAATTTTTCTCAAATTGCTGGAATGGAATCCAATAATATGGCAACCAATTTACATTTAGGGTTCTATTTTGATATACGTCTTAAAAATCAATGGAATTTAAATACTGGAGTACTGGTTAAATCGAGTCAAGGAACGGGCGAATTAACGGAAAATGATGCTTATACTATGTATCCGGAATTAAGCAATTTTATTGACACGGCTGGCTCGTACAGCCAGGGGTTGGGTTATTTTAATATTCCCTTAATGATTAAATATAAATTTAGAAATCATTTTTTCTTAGAGGCGGGCCCCCAATTGGCCTTACTAATTAATGCACATTTAAACTATACCTACGAGTACGATAATGTTGAGTTAAATACTTCTGTAGACAATAGAGATTCATTTAACAGAATAGATTTTGGCTTAATTGGAGGGTTTGGATATAAGTTAGGACAAGGAAATGGAATAAACATTGGGGCTAAGTACTATCACGGATTGGTAGATATTACCAAAACGAGTAGTTTGCATAATTCTAATAGAGTGTTTTATTTGAAGGTGGACATTCCGATTGGAAGGAAGAAAGCAGCTCGAAAAGCGGCTGAATCTGAGGATAAAAGGACTAATTGATATGTTAAGTGTTAAAAAATTTGGAGCGATAGATATAGGATCAAATGCCATGCGTTTATTGATTTCTAATGTGGTGGATAATGGTGAACGTGTTGACTTTAATAAGGTTTCTTTAATCCGTTTACCCATTCGTTTGGGGCAAGAGGCATTTACGGATAAAAAATTACAGCCTGAAATACTTCAGAAATTTGTGGATGGAATGAAGGCATTTAAAACCATCATGGATATTTATGATATTGAAGATTATATGGCCGCAGCTACTTCTGCTATGCGCGAATTGGAAGACAGTGCAGAAGTTGTGGAGCTCGTAAAAAGGGAAAGTGGTATTAATATTCAAATTATTGACGGTAAAATAGAGGCGGATATAATTTTTAACGCACATTTTAAAAACACCAATTACCGTGATTCTAATTATGTCTATGTGGATGTAGGTGGAGGGTCAACTGAAATTACGATTTTATCCGGGCAAAAAATTTTGGCTTCTAAGTCGTTTAAAATTGGTACCGTTCGTATGATTAATAATATGGTTACGGATGAGCTTTGGGCAAGTATGAAAAAGTGGGTCAAGAAGGAAACCAAAAACCTAGAGCATGTTGAAATGATTGGGTCTGGAGGGTCGGTTAACAAGATTTATAAAATTTTGAAAATGGAATACCCCAAACCAATTTTGTATCATGAGTTTAAAGGCATCAAGCAAACTCTAGAACGAATGACCTTTGATGAAAGGATGTCCTTCTTTAAGCTAAATCAAGATAGAGCGGATGTGATTGTTCCGGCTTCTAAGGTGTATTACTCGGTAATGAAATGGGCGGACATTAGCATTTTGCATGTACCAAAAATTGGACTCTCTGATGGTATTGTTCAGATGTTGTATAAAAAGAGCTTAACGAATACCTAAGAATCCGTTTTTTTCAATTGGCCGTCAAATGTTTCTTGACCTTTCACGGCAATAAAAGAGTAACCCGTACGTGTAATACTAGTGATTTTTGTCCACATCGTATCTTGCTTTGAAAAATTTAGATCGGAAGCATGATCTGTAGAGTCTAGAGTTAGGTAATATTCACATTCATTAATCCAATAAACACTATAGTAATCGGTATAAATATATCCGCCATTGCCATTTAGGTTATACTCTATTTGACGATCTTTAGTACGTTCAATTCTAATGTCTTCACTTCCTACATATTTGAACGTGCCAGTATGAAAAAAGGCACAAGTTTCTGGGGTAGGTACTTTATTATTTCCTTGGCAACCCCCAAATAGAGCTGCCACAAAAAATAATAATACTTTATGATACTTCGTCATCTTTTAGATACCGGTATAATTGGATGGACTAATTTCAGAAAGCTCCGCTTTTAAAGCTTCGCTGATATCTAATGAAGAAATAAATTCGTTCATTACTTCACCGTCAATCTTTTTATTGGTACGTGTTAACCCTTTCAACATTTCGTACGGGTTTGCAACACCTTCTCTTCTTAGAACCGTTTGAATAGCTTCAGCCACAACTGCCCAGTTGTTTTCTAAATCTTGGGCAATTTTATCCTCGTTTAATAGTAATTTACCCAAACCTTTAGACAAAGAACTCAAAGCGATCATAGCATGTCCAAATGGAACACCAACATTTCTTAAAACGGTTGAATCTGTTAAATCTCGCTGCAATCTTGAGATAGGAAGTTTTGCCGACAAGTGTTCCAATACTGCATTGGCAATACCTAAGTTACCTTCAGCATTTTCGAAATCAATTGGGTTTACTTTATGCGGCATAGCAGAAGAACCAACTTCACCGGCTTTTATTTTTTGTTTAAAGTAATCCATGGAAACATATGTCCAGATATCCCTGCTGAAGTCAATCAAAATAGTATTGATTCTCTTCATAGTATCGAAAAGGTTTGCCATGTGATCATAATGCTCAATTTGAGTAGTTGGATGCGAACGGTACAATCCAAGATGAGAATCTAAGAAAGAATCTCCAAATTGTTTCCAGTCAATGTTTTTATATGCTACGTGATGAGCATTAAAGTTACCTGTAGCACCACCAAATTTTGCCGCCCATTTAACGGTGTTTAAGATTTCCAATTGCTCTTCTATTCGAACAACAAAAACCTCCATTTCTTTTCCTAAACGAGTAGGAGAAGCTGGTTGACCATGCGTTCTAGCCAGCATTGGGATATTAGCCCAATCGGATGCCAAATCAACTAAGGTTTGTTTAACTATATTTATTTCGGGCACAATAACATCAATTACAGAATCCTTCAGGGATAATGGAATTGCTGTATTGTTAATATCCTGAGAAGTCAATCCGAAATGGATAAACTCTTTCCATTTTTGAAAACCTAGTTCGTCAAATCTTTCTTTTAAAAAGTACTCTACCGCTTTTACATCGTGATTGGTAACTTTTTCAATATCCTTCATTGCTTGCGCATGAACCGGTTGAAAGTCTTGATAAATACCTCTTAATTTATCAAAATTGGTATGATCGAAATCCGCTAATTGAGGTAATGGAATTTCACATAAAGCGATAAAATATTCAATTTCAACCTGAGTTCTGTATTTGAACAAAGCCCATTCAGAGAAGTACTTGGAAAGTCCTTCTGTTTTAGATTGATATCTTCCGTCAATTGGTGTAATAGCTGTTAAAGCAGTAAGTTCCATTTGTTTAATTTTTAGGCTGCAAAAGTACTGTTTTAACTCAAAATCAACACACAAAAAAAAGGGAGAAAATTGCATTTCTCCCTTTTTGGTATGGATTGTTTAATAAAATCTAATTGTCGGTATTTGGTGCCATCATTTTGTAAACGAAACCAGCAATAATTGCCCCCAAAATTGGAGCAACCCAGAATAACCACAACTGACTTAAATTTTCTCCTCCAGCAAATATTGCTTGGGATGTGCTTCTAGCTGGGTTTACGGAGGTGTTTGTTACTGGAATACTAATGAGATGAATCAAAGTTAGGGCTAAACCAATAGCCATTCCTCCAAACCCTGGAGATGCATTTTTATGCGTTGCTCCTAAAATTACAATCAAAAACATAAAAGTCATTACAATTTCTGTAACTAAGGCAGCCATCATATTGTAGCCATGAGGAGAATGTTCGCCATAACCATTAGATGCGAAACTACCCACGCTAGAAAACCCATCTTGTCCAGAAACAATTAAGTATAAAACTGCGGCTCCAGCCAAACCTCCAAGTACTTGCGCTCCGATGTATCCTCCGAGATCTTTGGCATCAAATCGGCCACCAGCCCAGAGTCCTAAAGATACGGCAGGGTTAAAATGTCCACCTGAAATATGACCAAGCGCATAGGCACCGGTTAGAACGGTTAATCCGAAGGCTAGGGAAACCCCTAAATATCCAATGCTTAAAACATCGGCACCAGAGCCAATGTTTGCGGCTAGCATAGCACTTCCACATCCGCCAAGTACCAACCAAAATGTTCCAATAAATTCTGCAGTAAGTTTGTTCATCATTAATGAGTTTTAGATGTTAATATTGATTTATGTTCGTAAATATAAAGAATGTAGAGGTCAAGGTCTAAAAATGTACTATTTTATTCATTTCGTATTACTTGTATAGAAGACGTTTGGGGAGAAACTTAATAGATGGAATAAAAGTCACATTCTTAATGGTTATTAAAAGCAACCATCTTAAAAAATTACGTTTATAATATTGAGTAAGACGTTAATGAAGAATAAATCTGAGGATTTACAAGAGTACATAGCTCTATGTAAAAAGGGAGATAGAAGAGCACAGAATTGGGTTTTCCAAATATTTTTTGGAAAAATGACCAGTGTTTGCCGAAGATATATTTCGGATAATGATGAGGCACAAGATGTTGTTCAAACAGGCTTTATTAAGGTTTTTAAAAATATTGAGAAATACCATGGAGATGGTTCTTTTGAGGGATGGATTAGACGTATTATGTCAAATACAGCTATTGATTATATTCGTCAAAATAAAAAGATTTTTGTTTCCTTAGATGCTACGGAATATGATTGGTTGGCAGAACAAGAAAATGAAGAAGCAAAGTGGAATATAACTTTGCAAAACGAAACGGAAAGAGTGATGGAAGAAATTCAAAATCTTTCTCCAGCTTATAGATTAGTCTTTAATATGTATGTTATTGAAGATTATACGCATAACGAAATTGCCGAAATATTAGGTATCAGTGTGGGAACATCAAAATCCAATTTATCGAAGGCAAAAAAGAACTTATTAAAGAATTTAGTAAAGCTTAAAGAATATTAAGTATGTCAAATAAATTAAATCCGTTTGAGGAGCAATTGAAGAAGGCAGCAGAGAACCATTCTGTTCCCTATGATGCTTCCCAATGGAGTCAACTGGAAAAGCAGTTGAATGTTTCAGCCATCGGTGCTTCTACTCTATTTAAATGGGGGTGGCCTGCGGTTGCAATTGCAGTTGTGGGATTGGGCACTTTAGCCTTTTTAAATCCGAAGAGTGAATCTCAGCAAAAGGGAATGCCTATTGCATTAATTGAAACTCAAACGAACCTTGACACGGATGAGAAATTAAAGGTTACCGTTGAAATAACTTCTCACGAAATAAAACTCACGGAACAGAAAGCGCAAATTGAACCATTCGTTACTGAAAGTGACTCGTCTATTGTAAGTCCGCAAAAACCAAAATCAAAATTTATAGAAGAAGAACAAAAGCTAGTTTTGAATGAGGTAAATAGCGAAGAGGTAGCTGTTGAAAAAAATATGGAAGAGAAGGACCTTTCAGTTAAGGAAACTTTAAAAACAGTTATTCCTTCCATTCTCTTGTCAGAAACAGAAGTCTGTGCGGGTATTGCTGTTCAAGCTGAGTTAGACAGTGATGAATTTGAAGAGGTTATTTGGTATTTAGGAGATGGCTCTCAAATAAATGCAAAATCTGTGAATCACGTATTTCTAAATGGTGGAGATTATGAGGTAAAGGCCTTTTTAACTAAAGAAAATGTTTATACAGAGGCATTAAGCGTTCATGTGAAACCCAAACCAAATGCCGAATTCAGTGTAAAAAACCATATTGAACGTGAAATGATACCTGTAAAGTATATTTCTGTAAATGAAGGTGGTGCGGCAACATATGCATGGAACTTGGGTGATAGAACAATTTTAAAAGGGGAGGGGGTGTCTCATACCTACAGAAAAAAAGGAACCTATGAGGTTAGTTTAAGAGCTACCAATGCCAATGGTTGTTCATGGACTACTTTTCAAAATGTGGAAATTGAGAAAGATTTTAATTTACTTGCAACCAATAGTTTTACACCAAATGGAGATGGCTTGAATGATACGTGGTACCCATTGGCATTAACAAATAATTACTACAAGTATGAGTTGAAGGTTTATGATAGAAAGGGTTCTTCAGTATTTGAGAGTAATAACCCGGAAAATAAATTTGATGGTAGGGTAAATGGTCAAATGGTTACTCCAGGTTCGGTATTTATTTGGAAAGCCATAACCATCGACCCCAATGGGGTACAACAGGAATTTGGAGGTAATTTTATAGCTTATCCATAATGAAAATATAATAATTTAAAGAGCCTCCATTGTTGGAGGCTTTTTTTTTGCCTGCTTTTCTGTTGAAATAGATTGACCAATCTATTTCATAAAAGGGTTGTTCATTTGTAACAAACCACTTACCAATGATTACTAAACGAGTTGAAAAGCTTTTAGATTCCATGTTTACCTATAAACGCGGTCGAGAAGAAACAGAATTTACAATTACTCCAATTCTAAAGTTACGCCTCGAACGTAATGCTATTGAGCAAGTTAAGTTTGCCCAGTGGATGTATGGAGAAGGGTTGGCAAAATGTATCTCTAAGGTAAAGAACTTGATTTTATCAAATGATCCCAATGCCTATTTTGTTTTTGACTACTCTAAAAGTACATTCAAGCTACAAAAACCCCAAAACATTAAAACAGATGAATTTTATTATTTATTTGACTATTTGAAGGAACTATATACCGATAACGGATATAAAGTAATTGAATCAATTAAGGAATCAACCTCAGAAGATAAAGAGTACTCGGAAATTGAAAGGTATGTTCTAGTAAATACAACAAGTAATCACCTGATCAACTTGCAAGTAACAAATAACCACAAAGGAGAGACCTATATTCTTGGCTTGGGGTATCCCGTTGATGATGATTCCCAAAATGGTAAGGATCCATTGTTTTTTAGGGTATTAAAATCAACGTTTTAACCCCCAAATTCGTTCGGATAAACATCCCAAAAAAATGTTATAATAAAACCTAATAAAACCCCTGTTCCATTACATTTGTTCGCATATTAAATAATGACCTTGGTCGAAATATTAGAGTGAATGAATTACGCATTAAAAACTTTATCAATTTGTTTTTTAGGAATGGGAGCGGTAGCTTGTCAAAATCCTGAAACCAACCAAAATCCTTCCGTTACTGTAAACCAACCTTCTGCTTTAGAAGAGGCAAAACCTGTGCAAAAGCTGAAGGTAATAGCTATGGTAAATTCTGATTCTATTTTAAGTCAGTATGAATATGCCTTGCATTTGCGTGACGATTTAAATGATAAGACTTTAAAATTTGAATCTACCTTGCGTCAAATGGAGTCTAAATTACGTACAGATATGGAACAATTGCAACGGGATGCACCCACTTTGTCTCAGTTTGAAGGACAGAATAGGCAAAATAAGTTAATCCGTGCTCAAGAAAACCTTCAGTTGAAACAAGAAGAATATACTCGTAAGTTAATGGAAATTGAACAAGGGTATAATCGGGATATTCACAATGCAATAAATGAGTTTTTGGACCGGTATTGTGCTGATAAACCCTACGAAATGGTATTAAGTAATTCTGATTTAGGTATTATTAGGTGGGCAGATAAAGAGTTAGATATTACTTCTGATGTTTTAATAGGGCTGAATGAAGAATATGCTATTCAAAATGCTGAAAATCAAAAAGTAGAGTAATGTTAGAAGCAGACAAAAAAAGATCTGAAAATATTATTGAATACGTTTTATACATGTTCCATACCGAGGATGTGGTGCGTTCGTGTCAGTTAAATCTGGATTTAATTAATTCGGCAATTATTACACCTTCTGGATTAGAAAAGGAACAACAAGCAGAGTTACTCGAATGGTATAAAGATCTGGTTGGGAAAATGGAAAAGGATAACATTGAAGATAGAGGCCACTTGCAAGAGGTTATCGAAATCATTGGTGAGTTATCTTATTTACATGGAAGATTGATTTCAGACGCTAAGAATGATAAGTACAAATCTAAATACGATGCGGCTAATTCATATTTGGTAGAGATTTCACAAAAGTCATCGGGTTCAACTCTTAACCCAATAGAACTGGCGTTAAATGGAGTATATGGGGTGATGACGTTAAAAATGAAAAAGCAAGATGTATATCCTGAAACTTTAGAAGCGGTAAAAACCTTTACAGAGTTTTTGACTTACCTTGGTAAAGTATATCATTTGGCAAAAAAAGGAGAGTTCCGATTAAACTAAAATACCGATGAAAATTTATCCTTTAAATACCGGGAATTTCAAATTAGATGGTGGCGCTATGTTTGGTGTGGTACCCAAATCATTATGGGAAAGAACAAATCCCGCTGACGCAAATAATCTATGTAATTGGTCTATGCGTTGTATGTTGATTGAAGATGGTGACCGTTTGATTTTAATTGATACTGGAATTGGAGATAAGCAAAGCGATAAATTTTTTGGCCATTATTATTTAAATGGCGATGACTCTTTAAACGGAAACCTGGCTAAATTGGGTTTTCATAGAGATGAAATTACAGATGTGTTTTTAACACATCTTCATTTTGATCATTGTGGCGGAAGTATTGAATGGAATAATGACCGTACCATGTTGTTACCTGTATTCAAAAACGCAAGGTTTTGGAGCAACGATGGTCATTGGAAATGGGCTACAGAACCGAATTCTCGTGAAAAGGCTTCTTTTTTGAAAGAGAACATTATGCCTATCCAAGAAACTGGGCAATTAGAGTTCATTCATCGTCCGGATACGGGGTTTTTAAAGCAATCTCCTTTGGGGTTTGATATTTTATTTGCTGATGGGCATACCGATGCGCAAATGATTCCTCATATTCAATATAAGGATAAGACCATTGTGTTTGCCGCTGATTTATTGCCATCAACCGGGCATATTCCGTTGCCATACGTAATGGGTTATGATACTAGACCTCTTCTTACCTTAGATGAAAAAGCTACATTCTTAAACAGCGTTGTCGATAATGATTATTTAATCTTCTTTGAGCACGATCATAAAAATGAATTGTGTACTCTAAAGCATACCGAAAAGGGAGTGAGATTAGATGAAACATTCTCTTTTAATGAGGTTTTTGGAGGCTAACTACATCCATATCATGATTTTCGGTTAACCCAATTTTCACGGCACCATGTTTTTGGAGTGTGAACCATGGTATTTGTAATGAGTCACAAATATCAATGACTTGATTCAAAGTTTTTTTTGGCGTTTGGTTACCTATAATAATTGTTTTTGCCTGCTTTACATGTAGGGTGATACTGGAAGGATTTAACTTGTAGGTATTTACGTAAAGTATGTTTGGACGAATAATTTTGGTGATTCTTGGTGCTGTGGAATACTGATTAGATAGCATAAGAATTTTGACTTTTCCTGCGAAAAATAGATTTGGAATTCCATGGATCGATTTCAGAGCGTGTACATTCTCATTATCTATTCCTCGGTTCCAGTTATGGTGCCAAATATGGAATTGCATTTTCTCTGGATTATTTAATAAGTCATCTGATCCAAAATGCATGGTTTTGTTGCCGGAAGTCATTTGAAAATACGTGTCTTTTCCAGTATCAAAAAATGTTATTTCTCTTTGTTTATAGTGCTGGAATTTTTCAACGGTTTGAAGAAATGTTAATAGAAATATACCTGCTAGTGCCGGTAAAACCCAATTGTTTCTATACAAGGTGAGCCAAACGGTAAAGGAGAGAATAATGAAATATAAAACCCATGTTTCCAGTACTGAAATATCTAAGCCAGATAATAAAGAACCCGGTAAAATTTCTAGCTTTTTCACCAAGTAATTTAAGCCTTTAGTTACCCCATTGAGCACAGAACTCAGGATTTCATTGAGAAAAGGAACCCATGAAAGTGTTTGAAATGCGATGGCTAGAAATACAATTATAAAAGCTGCAGGAATCACGATTAGGTTGGAAAACAAAAAGTAGCTAGGAAACTGATGAAAGTACAAAATACCAAGTGGTGCAGTAACCAGTTGAGCGGATAGCGAAACGCAGGTGATTTCCCAGGCCTTGTCCAACAACCACGGTTTGAAATAAATTAATTGGTACAAATGCTTGTGAAGGTAAATAATTCCAATAACGGCTAAATAGGATAACTGAAACCCTACTTCTAAAATCATGAAAGGCTCATACAGTAAGATACAAATGGCAGAAAGGAAAAGAGTGTTATAGATGTTGCTTTTACGTTTAAAAGACGTGGCCAGTATCATAAAGGAAAACATGGTAGCAGCTCTAATAACTGAAGGACTAAAGCCTGTAACCAAAGCATACATCCAAATGGCTACGATTAGAAGAATGGCCTTAATTTCCTTGCCATGTTTGAACTTTGAAAATCCACTCAGAAGAAAATTCAATACCAGGTAAATAATGCCCACATGTAATCCCGATACTGCTAAAACATGCATTGCACCAGCACTTGAATAAGCTGCTTTTAGCTGTGGAGTTAGGTTTTCTTTTTGTCCAAGGGTTAGGGCCGAAAGAATGGCTAGTTCCTCGTTTGCTATTCCAAAGTCCTGATATTTTGAAATGAGTTTTTTTCGCCATTTTAATGCCCACGCTTTTATGGGGTAGGGAGGTGTATTTCCTACCAAGGCAAATTGATTTTCTTTTAAATATATACGGTCATATATGTAATGGCTGTCTCTTATACACATCTGACGCTGCCGACGATCTA
>CAJXPI010000012.1 GCA_913057875.1 uncultured Flavobacteriales bacterium | reverse complement strand
TGGGCTCGGAGATGTGTATAAGAGACAGCTTCACAGTAACGCTAAAATAAGCTAACAGACCTTTGGAACATAAAAATAACGGGCTATTTTGAATTCGAACAAATATTCCACCGAGTCAACACCTCCTTTTACAGCATAAATAAAAGTATCATAGAAAAAGTTTGCTTAAATTAATTTCACTTTAAATAAAGACATTTAAATAATTAAATAGTAGAGGTTTAAAATATTTACAAAATATTATTCGGCATTTAAAACAAGGGTAGTCATGCTTCTTAAACCGTCTACGCTTATAGTTTTCGGAGCTTCTAAAAAAGCAACATTTAGCCCCGGCAAATAATCCGATATTAACCAATCATAATCCACCACAAATCGTTCTGTTCCATCTAATAAAATTTGCACCATATTCATTTTTTCTTTTGGAAAATCTAAGGTCTCACTACTAACGAACCGACAAAAAATAACACCTCCTTTCTTTTGTAATCTAATTAGATCTTCCACCATTGACTTAAATTGCTCTAGATCTTTGGCAAAATGCAAAACTGCGTTACATAAAACGAAATCAAATTTACCTAGACCATGGTCTAACCTCCCTAACTCCCCTACTCCAGTAGAAATACTTAGTTTCTTTACCTTATACACCTCATTAAAAAAGACATCCGGATTTTCATCAATTGCCATCACTAACCACCCTAAATCGCAGAAAAACTTTAAATTTCTTCCACTACCGCTTCCCACGTCAATCACACTACCCGAATCATCAAAATATCCTTTTTGCAGTAAATCAATAAGATACATATCCGTTTTCCCTAAAAAACCTTTTACTTGTTCCATTTTCATCCCTGTGAACTAATTTGTGTATAATCCTATGTTTTAAGACTTAAAGGAGCCAATATTATTACTTATTATTGACTTACCATTATTCTAAGAATGAGATTAAAAGCAGTAATTACCAGCCTAATTATATTAGCAGCCCTTTTTGCATCAGGTCAGAAAAGATTGTTGTATCAGGTTTCTGGTGAAACGATTAATAAGGGAGAGAAAGCCACTTCAAAAGGAGATTTTGAGACCGCTGCAACCTATTTTGAAAGGGTGCCACCTTCTGATACCAATTATCTTTTTGCGCAAACAAAACTGGCAAACACATATTACGAGCTTCAAAAGTACGATCAGGCAATTTCTCTTATTCAGCGATTGGATAAAAACAATAAAACAACTTCGCCAGAGCGTTTTATGGTTTTAGCACGCTCTTTTCAAGCTTTAGAAAAAAATAATTTAGCCCTAGAATCTTTTAATAAAGGAATCCAAAAGTTTCCAATGAATCATTTACTTTTTTATCATCGTAGCTTACTTTTTCAAAAATTAGGTGAAGACCAAAAAGCTATTGAGGGTTTACAGCAAACTTTGCAACGAAATGTATTTTTTGACCTTGCACATCTTAAACTCGCTGAATATGCGAGAGAAAAGGGAGAGATATCAAAAGCAATGATGGCATACAATCTTTATCTCATTTTGGTTCCTAACAGTGATTTAGAAACGTTAATAGAATATAACACGTATTTAGACGCTCCCTCCCATGGCTCTGGTGTAAGCTGGGGGATATCATCTGAAGACTTTTCCAATACGGATGAAAAAATCAGATCGCAAGGATCAAAAAGTAAAAAATTCAAAACTCCAAATAAACTTACAATTCCTATAGTAAAACAAAATTATCTACTCTTTTCTGAATTGGATAAATTATCGGTAGATGAAAATGGGTTCTGGAATAGATTTTACGTTCCTTTTTATAAAGAGATTCTTAAGGACAAAAAATTTAATGATTTAATGTATTATATGCTTCGCATGATCAATAACAAGAACGTTACTCCCGTTTTAAAGAAAAACGCCTCTATAATTGATGCCTTTTCTGATTACGCGGGCCCACTTTGGCAAAAAATTCATAATTATCAATATGTTTTATTTAATGGTGAATTACAGGAGGTGTATTATTACTGGGGACCCAATTTAGGTGTCGCAGGTCGCGGAGTTGTGCTCGATAGCGAACCGACTGGTACTTTTGAATACTATCATGAAAATGGCGACCTAAAAGCTATTGGTGAGTTTACAGAAGACGGAGAACGCGAAGGTAAATGGGTGTATTATTATAAAAATGGGGGAATTTCAGAAATCAAACATTTTGAAGGTGATGACCCCATTGATACGGATAGTGTTTTCTTTAAAAATGGGCAAATTGAATCATTGCGTGAGTACAAAAATAATAGGAGCACCGTAGTCACCTCCTACTTTCGTACGGGACAGATAAAAAGTAAGTTACATTATTCGGAGGAACAATTAAACGGAGAAGCAATATACTATTACGCTACAGGAGGGGTGGATTACAAAACCCATTTTTATAATGACCAACTAAATGGCACATATAAAAGCTACTATGCTAACGGGTCATTAAAAAAGTCATTGTCTTTTCAGGACGGAATGAAAGCTGGCGAGGAAAATCAATATTATAGAAACGGAGCCACCAAAGCTACCTACACCTACTATGAAGGTAACCTGCAAGGAACCACCAAGGAATGGTATGAAAACAAGAATTTATTAAAGGAGGTTTATTACGAAAACGGCAATATAAAAGGACCTATTAGAGAATACTACCCCAATAAGACGTTGATGTCAGAAACAACTATGGAAGAAAAAAAGTCTAAAATGACTTATTATTCACAATATGATGAGGACGGCAAGCTTAATTTAAAACTAACGTATAAACAGGACGAGTTAATTAGTTACGAGGTATTTGATTCCAATGGCACTATTTTGGAAGCCCAACAAAAACTTAGCGGATCTTTTATTTTTAATGATTATTACACCAACGGAGCTAAGAAAACAACCGGAATCTACGCACCTCATGCAGGTGGAAAAACAGGAGATTGGAAAGAATTCAATAAAATTGGTATTCTCCAATCCACGACAAGTTATTTAAATGGGGAAATATCAGGAGATCAATTCATTTACTACACTTCTGGTAAAACAAAGATTCTTACTCCTTTTAAAAACCAGAAAATTAATGGATTAGTGAAGGGATTTCATCCAAACGGACAGTTAAGAGAGCAAGGGTATTCCATTAATGGTGCTGCTGAGGGAGAATGGATTCAATACTACCAAAATGGAACCATTTCAAAAGAGTCTTTTTATGTATTAGGTCAATTAAATGGTACTCAAAAGCATTTTGCAATAAACGGAAAGCTAGATTATACCCAAACCTATAATAACAACATCCTACTCTCTTACACCATGTTTGACACTAATGGAATAGCCATACATAGCGCTAACATATCAGATCAAACCACCGCATATGAGTACAGGTATCCATCGGGTGATTTATTACGAGAGTTTCAATTTATTGGAAATGTGTATCACGGACTTTCCACCAGCTACTACCCCACTGGTCAGGTTAAGGCACAAGGTTATTATTTAAATAATAACCTTGATAGTGCGTGGAAATGGTTTTACCCTAATGGCCAGTTAAAAAAAGAAGGAAGTTATCTTGGAGGGTCCAAAGTAGACGAATGGAATTCATTTTATGAAAATGGAACAATAAAATCACAAGAGAATTTTGAGAACGGTTTAAATGAGGGTCTTTACCGACAGTATTATAAAAATGGGCAACCCGAAACAGAAATAAGCTACTACCGAGGTCAGAAACATGGCGTTTGTAAATACTGGAGTATCAATGGTGAACTGCAACAAATCAGGACTTATAAATATGGCGTTTGGACTGGCTATTCTTACAACGGAAAGGACGGCAAACTAGTTGAAACCATTCCAGTAATTAAAGAAACCCTTCAATGCACCTCCTACTATTCTAACGGTTCTAAATCAAAGGAATTTGCTATGGTTAATGGGGATTTTGAAGGAAAATATATCGATTATTATGCTAACGGTCAAATTCAAAGCCAAGTGTCTTTTAAATCAAATATGATGCAAGGAAAACACCTTACCTACTACAAAAATGGAATATTAAAAAGTGAGATCCCCTATACTGATGATTCAAAACATGGAGTTGCCAAATATTATTCCTCCCAAGGAGAATTGATTCGATTAGAGACGTATTTTATGGGATCACTTCATGGAAAAACGATTGATTATTTAATTCAGAAACCACCCCTCACAAAGTTTTTTTATAACAATGACTTAATTACCAAATAAATGAGAATTTCATTCCTTCTTTTCTTTCTATCTGTTTCTATTACGGGTATTGGACAAAAAATGACGCCTGAGAGGTTGCGAATTTACCAACAAAAATACCCCAGCACTCAAATGGTAATTTTGGAAGACATAGAAGAAGTTTTTATTTCTTTAAACGATGGAAAGATTAACATAATAGAAACTTCCTTTTCTAAAAACCTATACCTAACCAAAGACGCAGGATTATTTAGAGAAAGAGAAATTGGTTATTCTTCTTTCAGTTCTATTGAAAACCTAAGAGCCATTACCTACGCGCCTAACGGGAAAAAATACAAAAAGAACACCACCAAGGATTTTAAAATCTCCGATGACATGAGTTCTAGTGTATTTCATGACGATTCTAAAGTTATCAGTTTCATTTTACAAGGTTTGCAAGAAGGAGCCATGAGCGAATTAAGCTACACTAGAAATATAAAAGACCCACATTTTCTTGGAAGAGCGGTTTTTCAGCGAAATTTCCCTGTAGAAAAACAGATTTACAGAATTATTACCGATCCAAATATTGAAATGCAATTTACGGAACACCTCACAAGGCAGTCGTTTTTAACTTTCAAAAAATACAACAACAATGGAAAGGTTATTTATGAATGGACAGGAAAAGACGCGCCAACAATTTTGGCGGAAAAATGGTCTCCTCCATTTAATTACATTATACCCCAAGTTTTCCCAAGAATTGCTAGCTACTCTTACAACGGAAAGAGCTCCGCTGTTTTACGCAACACTTCGGATCTTTTTAAATGGTATGAATCCTTTGTAGATACAGTAAACACCGATAGACATGACCCAATCATTCAAGCTACCATTGATTCTATTGTTGACGGTTCAGAGTCCGATTTAGAAAAAGTGAAGCGCGTTTTTGAATGGACACAAGAAAACATTAAATATGTGGCGTATGAAGCGGGTTTAGGCGGTTTTGTTCCCCGTTCAGCTGTTTCGGTTTGTACGAATAGATATGGTGATTGTAAGGATATGTCGAGCACTATGGTTCATTTATTGAAATACGCTGGAGTTACAGCTCATCTTACTTGGATTGGAACGAATGCCATTCCATTTACCTACGATCAACTTCCTACTCCCTCTGTAGATAATCATATGATTGCCACCTACATTGATAAAGAAGGAAAACATTATTATATGGATGCCACTGGAAGGTATTTAGATTTTGGCACCCCCAGCTCATTTATTCAAGAACAAGAAGCATTAATTAGATTAGGTACTGGAAAATTTGAAACCGCAAAAGTTCCAATGGTTACGCCTCAGCAAAATGCCATTACCGATCAAACACAGGTAACTATTAAGGATGGGAGCTTTGTGGGGTCCGCCACAAGTACCTTTAATGGTTATTACAAGCAAAACCTTCAATACAAATTAGAAGACGCTACCCCAGAAGAAAAAGCAAAGTTTTACAAAGACTATTTACGTAAAGGGAACAACAAGTTTATTCCTGATAACTTTAAAGAAAGTCATTATTACCCGGATCCAGAACCTTTCAAAATCACTTATAACTTTACAATTGGTGATTACGTTATGGAAAACGGTGATGAAATGTACGTGAATTTAAATCTTAGCGATTTCTTTTCGGGCGACAAATTGAAAGCAGAGCGTAAATACCCGTTCACCTTCAAATTTACCGCACAACAGAAGGAGAGTGTTACGTTTACCGTTCCAGTTAATTACAAACTGGACTACACACCAAAAACCATTGAGGTAAATAACGACTTAATTTATTATAAAGCTTATTACCAAATTGACGGCAATACCGTTACCTTACATACCGAATCCTATAAAAAGAAAATTTACTACGAAGCAACAGATGTATTGCTTTGGAATAAATCTATTTCTACCATTTTAAAATCTCAAAAAGATGTCATTATTCTTAAAAAACAGTAAACGTCTTATTCTTGCCATTTTCCTTTTTGGAACTTGTGCAAACCTTCATGCACAAAAACTAGCTGATTACAAATGGAAAAAGGAAATGAGTATTCCTTCTATTCCTGATTCTCTGCAGGAGGAACCTCAGGTTTATTTCTTAAAACATCAAAAAATAGAATTCATTTTTGATAATAAAGAATTCTTTGAAATTGAGGTGCTTCATGAAAAGTTTTGGGTTAATTCAGATGAAGCTATAGATCGAAATAATAAAGTTTATTTACCTATGAATCAGGGAGTAGAAATAATTTCAACCAAAGCCCGGGTGCAAAACCCTAACGGGAAATTAACAAAGTTAAACAAAGAAGACATTAAAGAAATTACCGATGAAAATGAAAATACCGCCTATTACTATGCCTTAAAGGGAATTGAAAAAGGATCTTTTATTGAGTATTTTTATGTGATTAAGAAATCACCCGGGTATACTGGAACCCGTAAAGTAGCGCAAGAAACTGCACCTGTTTTAAATTATCAATTTGACTTGATATCTCCGAAGCATTTAATTTTTAGCACAAAAAGCTACAACGGTTTTGGTGTACTACAAGAAGATGGTTTTGACGAAAATTATAATCATTTAATCAAACGCATCGATTTTATTCCCGCATTCATTGCCGAAGATCAAGCCTATGACTTTCCGAATAGGATGTCTATCATTTATAAACTGGATGAAAACACCGCTTCGGGTGGCAGTAATATTATTTCGTATAAAAATGTAGGAGATAATATAATTACCGCATACAATTCTTTACAAAACAAATCGGATGAAAAAGGTTATTCAAAAATGATAAAGGAAGCAAATATAGGCTCCGCCCTATCTGACCTTGAAAAGCTTCAAGATTTAGAACTATACTACAAAACGAACTTCAGTATTGCGTCTAGCTCCAGTCCAGATTTATCTGCATTAGACTTTGTTTATAAAAATAAAATTTCAAGTGCAACTGGATTCATGAAGTTTATGGCTGCATCATGTAGAGCGCTAAACATTGAATATCAATTTGTCATTACAAGTAATAGAAAAAGATATGCTTTTGATCAAAATTTTGAATCCTATAACTTCCTAAGAAAATACCTAATGTATTTCCCCCGAGAAGAAGTATACATGAATATGGAGGATAAATTTGAAAGAGTTGGCCTAGTAGATCCAAACTTTCAGGACAATTATGGAGTTTTTTTCAAGCCGGTATATATAGGACAAATTGCATCAAGTACTTATTCCATTAATTGGATAAACGCCCCACTAGCAGATGCATCTATGAGCGAAATGGATATGACAATTAAAGTTTCCGAAGATTTCTCCACCTTAAATTTTGATTTAAAATATGCTACTTCTGGCTATAACGCCTCTCCGGTACAGCCATACTTCGGACTCATTGACAAAGAAGCGGAAAAAAAACTAAAAGAAGATTTGATTAAATGGGTAGACCCTGATATGGAGTTATTACAAGTAGAAGCTGAAAATACAGGATACATCAATGTCGGTATAAAACCTTTAATCTTGAACGGTAAATTCAACATTGATAAATACATTATTCCTGTACGTGAAAAGTATTTGATAAAGCTCGGTCTTTTTATTGGCCCCCAAGCAGAGATGTATCAAGATGGTAAGCCCAGAACTTTACCAGTTGATATGGGGTTTAGAAAGAACTATCACCGTGTGATGAAGTTTGAAATTCCAGAAAACTATAAGGTAACCAACCTAGAATCAATCAACATGGAGGTTCTAGCAAAAGAAAAGGATGGTGAAGTATATGCCGACTTTATTAGCTCCTTCTCTTTAGAAAATGATGTACTTACGATTACTTGTGATGAGCGTTACCATAAAATTCACTTTCCGGTAGAACAATATGAAGACTACCGAAAAGTAATTAATGCGGCTGCCGATTTTAATAAGATTGTTATCTACTTAGAAGAAAAATAAGCGTCTTAACGCATCATGTTATGAATAAAGCATTATCATTTTTACTAGGATTACTAGTTTTATCCGGGTGTTCAGACTCAAATTCGCAAGCGGAAAAGATAGATTTACCAAACCATAATTGGCGGATTCAGCTCCCAGAGGGTTTTGAAAAGGTTTCATCTACTGAGGGAGCCGAGTTACAAGCCAAAGGCATCGAAGCCATTGAGGAAACCCATGAACAAGAGTTTACCAATATAGCGAGTACACTTTTTATGTATCGTAAGGATGAATCCAATTACATGGATGCAAATACACAGCCATTTGATCCGGCTATTGATGGTGATTACATTTCGTCATGCAAAGCCATTAATGAAATTGTGTATGAAACCTTTGAGCAACAAATGCATGGGCTGCCAATGGATTCGAGCGCTACTACTTTAACGGTTGATGGCGTTGAATTTCAACAATTCACGATCTCTATTGATCTTCCAGGAAACAACAAAATGACGACACATATTTACAGTCACTTGTTTGACACTACTGAATTGAGTTTAAATATTCTTTATGTAGACCCAGAAATGGGTACGGCAATGATAGATGCATTTAAAAACTCAAAATTCCAGTAAAACACTCAACTTTTTACGCCATTTGTACGTAGGTAGCTTTATCTAAACAATACATATGATTAAGGTTATTTCTTCTTTTTTAGTACTGGGATTAGTTCTCCTTCCATTTTTTGCTTCTGCACAAAGCAAAAGCACCTTACACTTAAAAATCACCAATCTTGAAAATACAGATGGACAGCTTATCATTTTCGTTCATCATGGCCCGGAAGGATTTCCTAGAAAAGGAATGTATAAAGTGGTAAAAACAAGTGAGCTTAAATTACCAGTAACCACTGTTACCATTGAAGGAATTACGTATGGAGTGACTGCCATTTCTGTTTTGCATGATGAAAACAATTCGGGCAAAATGGACTTTAATTGGGCGCATTTCCCTGCAGAGAAATTTGGGTTTTATAAATATTACAAAGTAAAGTTAATAGAACCCAGTTATGAGGATGTAGAATTTCAAGTAGACGCTCCGGAAATGGAACTGGAGATAATAATGCAATAACTGTAACTCAGACCTGCTTACAGTTGGCAATGAATAAATCCTTATTTGATTGTGGATATTTATCCGCAAACAGCGATTAAACAGTGTTAAAAATCACATAAATAAATAGGTAATTCAACTATCTTTGCGACCGCAAAAGATACAATGTCTTTTTAATACTAAAAAAACAATAAGGTATGCCTAAAGGAATCTATAATACACCTGAAGTGGTGAACGAACCTGTAAAAGGTTACGCTCCTGGCTCTCCAGAGCGCGAGTCTTTATTAGCTAAATATAAAGAAATGTACAACAGTCACGTTGAAGTGCCTATGTACATTGGTAGTGAGCAAATTCACATGCCAGAAAGAAGAAACATTACTTCTCCACAAGATCACCAACACGTTTTGGGATCATATGGTTACGGAACTACAGCACACGTTGAAAAAGCGATTGATAGCGCTTTAGAAGCGAAAGAGAAATGGTCAAGCCTGCCTTGGGAGCACCGTGCCGCTATCTTCTTAAAAGCAGCTGATTTATTAGCGGGTCCTTACCGTGCTAAAATGAATGCAGCTACCATGTTGGGTCAAGGTAAAAATATGATGCAAGCGGAGATTGATTCAGCATGTGAGTTTATCGACTTTTTACGTTTCAACGTGAAGTTTATGACGGAAATATATGCAGAGCAACCTATTTCTGGTCCTGGTGTATGGAACCGTTTAGAATACCGTCCGTTAGAAGGGTTTGTATTTGCTATTACGCCATTTAACTTTACCGCTATTGCCGGTAACTTACCTGCTTCTGCGGCTATGATGGGTAATGTTGTTGTATGGAAACCATCGGATACCCAATTATACAGTGCGCAAGTAATTATGGAGCTTTTCAGAGAAGCGGGATTACCAGACGGTGTAATCAACATGATTACTGTGGATGGTCCTGTTGCAGGTGATGTAGTTTTCAACCATAAAGATTTTGCTGGATTACACTTTACCGGTTCTACCGGAGTTTTCCGTCACTTATGGCAAACTATTGGAACAAACATTTCTAAATATCGCACCTACCCAAGAATTGTTGGAGAAACAGGTGGTAAAGATTTCATCGTAGCCCATTCTTCGGCCTTACCGCAACAAGTAGTTACTGCAATTACTAGAGGTTCTTTTGAGTTCTCTGGTCAAAAATGTTCAGCTTCTTCAAGAGCTTACGTTCCTGCTAGCATGTGGGATTATGTGAAAGAAAACGTTATTGCTGATGTGAATTCAATCAAAGTAGGAACTCCAGAAGATCCAACAAACTTTGTGAATGCCGTAATTGATGAGCGTTCTTTTGACAAGATTGCTAACTACATTGATTTTGCTAAAAATGCCGATGATGCGGAAGTTATTGCGGGTGGTGGATATGACAAATCTGTAGGATATTTTGTGGAGCCTACTGTAATTGTTACTTCTAATCCAAAATTCAAAACTTTATGTGAAGAGATTT
Source organism: uncultured Flavobacteriales bacterium (assembly GCA_913057875.1). Taxonomy (GTDB): domain Bacteria; phylum Bacteroidota; class Bacteroidia; order Flavobacteriales_G; family Salibacteraceae; genus CAJXZP01. The sequence continues at coordinate 16,579 of CAJXPI010000012.1, read as the reverse complement.
TTGGCCCAGTAATTACCATTTACGTCTACAAAGACGAAGAATTTGAAGCTACATTAGATTTAGTAGATAGTACTTCTGAGTACGCATTAACAGGTTCTATTTTATCTCAAGATAGATACATGATTGATTTTGCGACTAAGAAATTAGAAAACGCTGCAGGTAACTTCTACATCAATGACAAACCAACTGGAGCTGTTGTAGGACAACAACCATTTGGTGGAGCTAGAGGTTCTGGTACAAATGATAAAGCTGGTTCTCCATTGAACTTGTTACGTTGGGTTTCTCCACGTACTATCAAAGAAACATTTGTAACACCAACGGATTACAGATATGAGTGGTTAGGTTAATCCCTACTCTTTTAAATACTACAAAGCCTTCTTCGAATTTCGGAGAAGGCTTTTTTTATGTTTTGTATTGAAAGCTAACTTCTTTTAATCACCCACCTCAAAAACAACACTCTTCAACGGACTTTTCTTGTAGTTGGTCTTTGGAAGAAGTTCTCTTTTAATAGTGGAGTCGTTTTCTTGATTATTGGGATCAAGCATGTAATCAATTTGAGAGGAAATCATTTTTTCAAAAGGAACAAGGAAGTCCTTTGTATTGCATTGCTCAAAACCAGATGCATTCAGTAAATTCAAAACCGTAAAAACGGATTCAATGGTACTCAAGCAAAGCGCTTCGGGTTGTTGTTTGATTAAGAATTTGGAGGTTATGGTATTATCAAAACTTACTCTTTGTAGTTGTTGTAAGTTCTTACTCAATTTGAGCATTTTACGCGCGCAAGGCCACGTTCCGTCTAGAATAAACAAATAGGGTTTGGTTCCTAAAAATGTATGGGTTTCTGACTTTTCACGTACCGATAAGTTGAAACTATCTGCTCCTGGGTACAGTAAAAAGGATTCACAGTTTTCATCGTTTAGTATTTCGTTTACACGTTTGTTATGCGTAAAGTCAACTCCTACAATAATTTCTGAATTCTCTAATTGCAGTTTGGTCATATGACCGGTTCCGTTTTTTTCCTTTTTGTACTCCTTAGGGTGCATCAAAATAACAAAACGGGTTTGCGTCTGTAAGGGGTTAATGCAATCGCACACACAGGTGACGGATGGCCGCATGCACTGGTAACACTTGACTCTTGTATTTTCCGATGGTACTTGCAAATTGACTTACTTTTTATTAGCGAAAATAAAGCGGCTCATCGCTATTTTCTAGGGGTACCAAAAGTAGTTATTTAATTTATCAGCCATTCATGTTGCCCTATTGTTTTATATCTACTTTCAAATAAACACCAATTAACATCCGAATAAGCTTCACTATTGGTAAAGCTCAATTTTTTCTTCCAATACATCTCCTTTGAGATCACTATAAAAGGCTGCGTAAAGTACTTCCGCGTAAGGCATCAAAAAGAAAAAACCAATACCCAATGTAAGGATACATAGCAGACCCAATCCCAAAATGCGCAAGGAAAGTGTAAAATATTTCATTTTGTACCCATCCATCATTGCTTTGCTTTTATCAATAGCCTCCATTGGTCCAATATTTGGATCATCGACCATTATAAATAAAGTTTGAGAATAGGAAATAGCAGCAATAATACCGGGAATAATCAAAAGCAAGGCCCACAAAATTACAAAAATCATCATCAATGCATACGCAACAAAAGAATTAAGAAAGTTTTGAAATCCCTCAAAAAGGTTTTCCACTCCTGCTTCATATCCTCTATAAATATTTAGAGAAAATACATGCAAACCTAACGCTAAAGGTCCTGCCAAAACAAAAGACAGCAATCCAGCAAATTCAAAATAGGTAGTTAAACCTTGTATGATAGCATTTATTAAAACGTATACTAAAAGGGTTCCAATGGCAAGTATCCATTTGCCCTCCATTGCTTTTTGGGCTTTCCTCATTAATTCAGTGTTTTCTGTAGCCATAGTATCTAGGTTTATTTTTTATAAAATTTATTAATCGCTAAAATAAGGTCATACCCCGTAATTATTCAAAAGTTTTTTTTCAATTATCCAGTATGGAAAGGGAAGAAACCATGCAATAAAATCACAATTTATAATTTACCCCTATCACCAAACTAAATGATCTGTTCTTTTCAAAATCATAAGGGTAATCCTTTCGAAAATCCGTTAATCCAACAGCAATTTTACCTCTAGGCACAACGCTTAACTTATCATTTAAAGGCACCACCATTCCGAGTCCTGCAAGAAATCCATAATCTGTTCCGTTTCCTAATTTATCAAAAGAAATTGTATCCATTAATTCATCATCATATGAAAGCAATTTCACTTTTGAGGATGTTAAAAAAGCCGCATACATACCTGCCTCACCAAAGGCCCTTATTTTTTTACCCACACTCGCGCGAACGCTTAATGGTAAGATCAAATAATCTAGATTCCAATCTTCAGAATCCCAATTATCTTGCGGTATCCCAGATCCATTAGTCGTTATACCTCCCTTTCTTTCAAAAATCAATCCTGTATGAATAGAGAAAATGGTTGAAAGTTGGTAACCAACGTTTAACCCAAAATCAAAACCATTTCGACTTTTTATTTCTGTTAATGCATTGCTCGTTGTAATAGAGGATAAAGTGGGACCGCCATATATTTCAATGGCCATCTTTGATTCTTGAGAATATAAAGGAGATGACAAAAAAATAGTTAAAGCAAAAAGGATTGAAAATTTCATAGTTATAGTATTCTTAGGAATTACTTACACAAAGTACCCCTATTTCTAATCATTTCCAACTGTATGTGTTTAATCTACTCCAATCCACACTTCGGCTTCCCCATTGGTAGGATTTATTGCCTTTTCGCCATACACTTCTATATCTGTTTTATAGGTTCTTTTTAAGTGGCTATTCCAAACATTCATCCAGGCATTGTAAACGGCATCTTTAGTTAAATCACCCTTAGCGGTAAAAACTTTATAATTGGCTACTGGAATTGTTCTAACCTTAAACTCTTTTGGAATATTACCAGTACTGGAAACCTCAAAACCAAGTAACATACTATACGGTTTTGTGTGATCACCTTCATAATCTGAATACACCGCATACATGGTATCACAGGCTAAATCTGGTAATTGATGTTTTACATTTGCCCCCATGAACTCAGCCCACAATTTAGGAATAGCTACTTCAGCTTGTCCTTGATTATTACTAGTTCTAATCTCCATTCCTGCGATTAACATCTCTTTTGAAATTTGCTTTTTCATTGTTTTTAGTTTTAGATTTTTTACAAATCTAGGAGGCAAAAAGACAGATGGTGTCAAGGGTTAAAAAATAATCAATTGCCCATCACTTCTCCTTAATTAGTGTTAAGTCGTTGTTTTACATCGCGCTAGATCTCGATAAAAATACGAGCTGCAAATATGCTATCTGAATTACATCCATTCACCTAATCTTAAAAACCGTTAAAACAAAAATGATAGGATTTACATTTCCCTAAATCTACCTTGGTCAAACAGAGCTTAAAACTATGGACAGACCAATACAAAAAAGAAACAAAAATTTCAAAAAATACTTATGGGCCGGATTAAGCCTTTCGGTGATTGGGGCTGGTATCACATTGGGATTAAACACCCAGTCTAACTCCATGTACTTTCCTAAAAATCAATTACAGATTTCCTCCATTACAAAAGGCCCTTTCTCCGAATCTATTTCAACTAACGGCATGGTAATACCCAGTCAAACCGTTCAGATTGATGCTTTTGAAGGTGGCGTTATTGAAGAAATTTTTGTTGAGAATGGACAAACCATTTTAAAGGGAACTCCCCTACTTAAACTGAGTAATACTGCCCTATCTCTTGATTTTATGAATAGAGAAACACAAATTATTGAACAGATAAATAACCTTAGAAATACCCGAATTAACTTAGAACAAAATAAACGAAACGTACAAGAGCAATTGGTAGATATTTCCTATGAATTGCAACAACAAGAAGCTCAATACGATCGGGATAGCAGTTTATATACCCAAGAAGTAATTACCAAAGCCGAATTCGAAGCAAGTGAAAACTACTATAGCTATTTAAAGAACAAAAGGGAGATACTAGAAAACAGAACAGAAACAGATGAAAAGTATCGAAACAGCCAGCTTCATCGCATAGATAATTCCATCCATCTAATGGAGCGAAATCTGGAAGCCGTGAGAAATAGTTTAAACCAACTTACGGTAGAAGCCCCTATTTCAGGCCAACTCAATTCATTCCAACATGAATTAGGAGCTACCATGCGTAAAGGAGAAAGTATTGGAAGAATTGATATTGTAGATACCTTTCATATTCGTGCGCATGTAGACCAATACTTTTTAAATCAAATACATTCTGGCCAAAAAGGGCGAATAAAATTAGATGGTAAAGAGCAAATTGTCTCCATTAACAAGATTTTCCCTACGGTTCGAGATAACCAGTTTGAAATTCATTTTCAATTTCCCCACGAACAACCGGCCAATTTAAGACGCGGCCAAAATGCTCCATTAAAAATCCAATTAAGCAATAGTCAAGAGTCTGTGTTGATACCCAAAGGCAGCTTTTACGCTTCTAGTGGCGGTAAATATGTATTTGTTGTTCATGGTAGTGAAGCGGTAAAAACTAATGTTTCTCTAGGTCGTCAGAATGATAAATACATTGAGGTGAAAAGTGGATTATCGCCAGGAGACCAAGTAATTACTTCATCCTATATAAGTTTTCAAGACAACGATTTAATACTCATTCAATAAATTCAAAATCATGATAAAGACGACTAATCTAACCAAGGTTTTTACTACAGAAGAAATGGAAACCAAAGCTTTAAACAATATTAATATTCAAATTGACGCGGGTGAGTTTGTTGCCGTAATGGGAGAATCTGGCTGTGGAAAATCCACGCTATTAAACACTCTGGGGTTATTAGATACCATAACCAGTGGTGAGTTAGAAATTGCAGGAACCAATGTGAGTCATTATAAAGAGTCGCAACGTGCCATTTTACGAAAAAATCAAATTGGGTTCATTTTTCAAAGTTTCAACTTAATTGATGAATTAACCGTATTTGAAAACATTGAACTTCCACTCACCTATCATAAAATACCCTCTCACAAAAGAAAAGAACTCGTCCATAAAACGCTAGAGAAAGTAAATATGAGTCATCGCTCTAATCACTTTCCCCAACAATTATCTGGAGGACAACAACAACGTGTGGCCATTGCTAGAGCCATTGTGCACGAACCAAAACTTTTATTGGCAGATGAGCCCACGGGTAACTTAGATTCACAAAACGGCACTGATGTTATGAACCTTCTTACCGAATTAAATGCAGAGGGTTCTACCATTGTAATGGTCACCCACTCCAATAGAGACGCCCAATTTGCTCATAGAAAAATTAATCTTTATGACGGTGAAATTGTTAGTAGCTCAAAACTTGTAATGCAATAGATATGAAAAACTCTCAATTCGTAGCATTTATACGCTTTCTAAAACAAAATAAGCTTTATTCTAGTATTAGTATTATTGGCTTAGGTATTGGAATTGCCTCGTGCCTTCTTATCAGTTTATACATCAATTATGAGAATTCATTTGATCATTATCATGAAAAAAAGAATCGAATTTACCGACTCACCTCCAAATTAGACTTTAATGGGGTTATTGATGCGGCCTTAACCAATTTACCTACGGGTCCGGCTCTTCAAAACGATTATCCTGAGGTAGAATCGTATGTTCGGTTCAGAAGGTTTGGTAATGAAGCGCAATTTCAAGTTAATCAACAAACCTTTCCTACACCAAATGTTTGGATAGTTGACTCCACCGTATTCCATGTTTTTAGCTATGAACTTATTAAAGGAGACCCCAAAACCGCATTAACAAAACCTCATACCATTGTATTAAACCAGTCCACAGCTAAACGTTTGTTTGAAAATGGTGATGCATTGGGGCAAAACATTCAAATAAATAATGGATTGTATGAGATTACTGGAATTATAAAGGATATTCCTAACCAAAGCGATATGCCTGTAAATGCTTTAGTTAGCATGACCTCTTTACCGCAAAGATTTATGGTCGCACATAACCAAGACTGGTTTCGAATTGGGTTTTATACATTTTTACTATTCAAACAACCCGTAGACATTACTGATTTTGAAACGAAGCTCGTTGAGTTTGAAAAAAAGTATGTGCAACCTTGGAGTGCAGAAAATCAAATTGTGGCATCTCTAACTTATGCTATTACTCCAATTACAACGCTGCATTTTGATAATTTAAAAGAATATGATCAACCCAAAGGAAATAAAACGTATTTACTAATTTTCAGTATCCTAGCCGTATTTCTCTTACTCATATCTATAATAAATCATTTAAACCTAAATCTTGCTCAAGGAAGCAAACGAGCTAAAGAAGTGGGAGTTAGAAAATCTTCAGGCGCACAAACAAAAGAGATTTTTTCTCAATTCCTTTCCGAATCATTTATTTTATCGGCAGCTGCTTTATTAATTGGAGTAATCATTACGTGGTTGTCACTTCCTTTTTTTAATAGAGTTTTACAAGTAGACCTTTCACTACTCAACTTGCTTTCTCCTTTATATCTTTTTTCCACATTCTTCATTTTTATTTTAGTCACCATAATAGCAAACAGCTACCCTGCCCTATTATTGGCTAGATTAAATCCAATTCAAGTATTAAAAGGAACAGGTACAAAAGGTTTAAAAACAATGAAGCTTAATCATAGCTTACTTTTTATTCAATTCTTGTTTTCGCTTTTTATGATTACGGGAACATTCATTGTTCAAAAACAAATGAACTACATTGCTAACTATTCATTAGGATTCGAAAAAGACAAAATTGTTAGTATTCAAATTCCTAGAGATACCGCAATAAGGAACCACGTTATGCCCTGGTTGAGCACGTTGAAAAATCAAGAAAACGTTGTGGCGAGCAGTTTAACAAGAATGCCGAATGGAGACAACACCGGACAATTAATGTTTCGGGTGGAACAAGATGAAAAAATGTTAGAACAAACCATCAACTTTATGTTCGTAGATGAACATTTTCTGAATGTATTAGGTTTAGAGGTTATTCAGGGCCGTAATTTTGACCCCACTATTGCTACAGATCAAAGCCAAGGTTTCATTGTAAACCAAAAAGCGGCAGAAGCCTTTGGGTGGTATAGTGATGCTATTGGTAAAAGAATTCAGTGGGGTCTTTTACCTAATGGTCAGGCCGAAAATGATGGCAAAGTTATTGGGCTAGTAGATGACTTTAACTTTCAATCCCTGCATAATGAATTGACACCTTTAATTTTATGCTATAACCCTAGAGGCGGAAATACCCTAGCAATTCGTTACAATTCCAATAATCTGTCATCTCAAATTAGCCTGTTAGAAGACAGGTGGAATGATCTTGCAGGTGGACACCCTCTTCAATACGAATATCTATCTACTTCCATTTCTAATAACTATCAAACAGAGGAAAATATGACGGATGTTTTGTCTTACTTTAGTTACATAGCCATTATTTTAGCACTAATAGGCTTATTTGCATTAGTCACTTATAGCCTGCAAGCAAGATGGAAAGAAATTGGACTGCGGAAAATATTGGGTGCTAGCCTTACCCAATTGGCATGGCTAATTTCCAAACCGTTTGCAATTTTATTAGCCATAGCTACTTTAATAAGTACTCCTATTTCCAGATACGTGCTTCAAGATTGGCTTAATGGTTTTGCCTACAAGACAAATCTTGGAATAGGTCCATTTTTAACCTCATTCTTAGTTCTTTTTGGGCTATCCATAATTACCATTAGTTACCATGTTTGGCGAATTAGTAAAATAGATCCCGTGGTTACTTTAAAAGATGAATAAGAATTTAGCAGTGTGGCATTCTACACATGTAGAAAACCATGCTGCTAATACATCGTATTACCATTAAGAGTACCTTCAGGAATTTCTTGCATTGCATCCCAGTGTTCTACTATTTTTCCATATGGATCAAAACGAAAGAAGTCCATGGTAACGTACTGATCATTCCCTGGCCAAGTTTGATGGGTGTGTAATGCTACTAAATCACCCTCTCCAATACATCTCACAAACGTGATTGATTTTTCCGGGTATTCGTCCTGCATTCTATTGAAATAATCAATAAAAGGTTGTTTTCCATTACCTACCAGAGGATTATGTTGAATATAATCATCCCCTACATATTGGGCTACCGCTTGTTTTGGGTTTCCTTCAAACGCCATTTTGTAAAAGGCAATGGCGTTCTTTTTGTTTTCTTGAATATTCATAGTACTGGAATTGAAAGGTTTTCAACCTACTTTTTTAGCCACTATAAAGATAGAGTCATTTGGCTCAAACTCTTGATATTCATTCATTAAAATTATTTCAAAGCCATTCAAGTATTCATTAACCAATTCTTTTTGGGAATGATAGTTTACAAACATGCCTTTAAAGGTTTCAGAACCTTGGCCTTTCCAAAAAGAATGAGCCACTACTCCGCCTGAGTTCAGAATCTCTTTTTGACTTTTGAAGCTCTCTACTAATTGTTCATCGGTTAAATGATGCAACACCTTATTAGAATATATTAAATCGTATGAGCCGTCCGTTATTAAAGAACTCGCATCTAAATGAAGAAAATCTCCTTTAGGGAACTTCCTATGCAAAGCTTTTAAGAATTCCAAAGAATAATCAGAACCCGTTACATCGTATTTCTTAGAAAAAATTTCATAATCCGTTCCTGGACCAGACCCTAATTCCAGTACGGTAGTGGAAGCCTTCAAATAAGGTTCAATTTGCTCAATAAGCTTAATTCCACTCACGTCCTTTGCTAAATGAGTGTACTCTTCTACCGATTCGGGTGTATGATAGTATCCTTCCATGGTTATTTCTTAATGTTCTTTTGAAAATGAAACCCTAGAATTTCATAGCCCTGTTTGAAATAAAACTTGTGCGACCTTCCGTTCTGTACATAGGTATTGAGTTCAACGGTCTCACAATCGTTTTCTCTTGCCCAGTCTTCCATTAATTCTAAAAATTGCGCTCCTAAACCCGAAGATTGCTGACTGGGATCAATAATTACATTATCTACTTCCAGTTGCTTTCCACTATATAAACGTACGGTAATCCAACCACTAGAAACACCAATAAGTTGTTCATTAACAAAGGCTCCTAAACACACGTAGTTATTAAAAGCAAACATTTCCGTTTGGCGATGTTCTAATATTTTACTCGATTTTTCTGGATTTAGATGTTGCGTTAATGTAACAATCTCTTCTAAATTGATAATGTGCAATGGCTTTAGAATCATTGCTGCAAATTACAAAAATCTACTTGGACTTCCCCACATAATTGTGCGCTGCGGTAGCAAATTGGGGCCATTTTTCTTGATAATCAAAAGGTATTTGCACCCACTCTTTCATTGGTCTACGTTTACCCGAAGGATCAAATAGTTGCGTCCCATCTAAACTTAGGGCTTCTTTGTGTTGGGTATCGGATAACTTAAAAACCATCTCCTCCTTAAATAAACACACAAATGCTTTTCCATTGATTTTATAACACGGTTTGCCAAATAGATTGCCAGCGATAGCACCATCTATTTCAGCTCCTATTTCACTAAATCGTTTTTCTGGACTCATTTTGGGACGATAACTTTTGCTTGAATAAACGAATTTCTGCCCAAGGTAAAGAAATATACACGATAGCCTACAATTGGTATCAATGCCGAAAAAAACACTGCTTTACTTACATCTGAAACGATCATAAAGTAAGATAAAACCACTCCAATCAAAATAGACATAATCAACATAATTTTTTCAAACTTTGGTCCTTTTATTTCTATATTATGATGGCTATGGGCAGAAAAATTTAAAACGACAGATTTACAACCGCACCAATCAATCTTACCAATAACGTTATGTTTACCTGGGTTCAAAAAGAAGTCTCTAGAAGTATTATTGGGAACGCTTCCTACCAGTTCATCATTCACATAAATCTTTACCATTCGGAAACCATTCATCCATTCAGACTGTCTATGTATAGTTAGTGTGGCCATAGACCTAAATTACATATTTAGTCAAAAGTTTCGCCTGATAATCCAATAATCTTTTCTTGTGAACAAAGTACAAACGAGTAGACAGGAACATAATAGATTGAAATACAAAACCAAAGGACTGCAAATTTTCTTCCATATACGCATTACCCTTAAAAATTGGCAAACCAAATTTTACGTAGTTTCTAAGTTTCTCTCGGGTTTCAGGAGTAATTTCGCTTTGTAGAATATCACTTTCCAAGAAACTAGATACCGTTGATTTAAAGGCAGTTTCTAACTCTTCCATCTCCTCTACCATCATTTCTATTTGTTCTACTTGCAAAACCTGCCCAGTAAACTCTAAATATTCAGAGAATGCTTTTACAGTTTCTACTTTGGCTTCAATTTCCTTATCTAGTTTAAAAATTTCGTTGTACAAAACATTCAAACGTGGAGTCAAGTTGTTTCCCTCTTCTAGCTTTAGAAATGTAAAGTAAATGGCCTGATCATTTAAAGATACCATTTGAGATATGTCATTTAATTCCTTTTTAACCATATGGAAAACCCGCATACTTTCCTTTTTCACATACTTTCTTCCATCGTAATCAAAACTGGCGACATCAATTTCCTTTTTAGCAATTTGCGTTAAGGTTTCTGCATCTTGAGTTAAAGACAAATGACGGTACACCAAATCAATCTTTTCCTCTGTAAACAAATTTTCAATAGGTTCGTCAATTCGTTCAGGAGTTTCGGTTAAATCAAACAATTCTAAGCTATGCAAATCATAATAACCATTGTACACTGGTGAAAACTCGTTATCCTTGGAACTCTTCAAAAATTCGTTGTCAAATTCTATTTGACTCATCGGGGTTGGATATCCTGAATATTGAATATCTTTAAATATATTCAGGGTGATGGATTTCTGATACTCTTCAATATTTCGAAACAAGGTTGACGCAGGACGTTCTGTTTGATTAGCAGGAGAAATCGCAATCTTTTCCATTGAACTAATTCTATCTTCAACACTCGGATGAGAAGACCATTGGTCGGTAATTACCAACTTAGATCTATTAAATTTATTTAAATCTTTAACCGAAACATTTGGTAACCCTTTTTCGAAGAGTAGATTATCTTTATGAGCATAATAATTCATCACTGTTGTTTGGCACTTAAATACGTTTTCTACCGTTTGATTGGTTTCAATTTTATTTTCAAAAAACACCATGGTGGTTTGAAAAGAGCTATCTGCCAATGCCATTCTAAGTAAAGATGTTTCAAGAGGTTTCATTCCTGTCATGGTCACCGCAATTTCATCTGCATGAAATTCCATTTCTCTAGAAAGTGCCATGTAGCTTTTGTTCACCACTCCATACAACTGAATTAGAATCCATTGAATACCTGAAATAATCCGTAAACCCAAGGAAAGGAAAAAAGCAAAAAAGCCACTCAGATTTGCCCATTTTTGAATCATTCTATCAAAAGATTCATTATCATAGAGCAGATTGAATATTACGTTATTAAGACCATAAACGTAGCTCCCAACTTTCATAGAGCTTTGTGAAAAATGGCCGAATTCATGGGCCAAAATTGCCTTTAACTCTACATCCGTAACCGTATTTATTAATCCCATTCCCACATGTAGGTTCTTTTTTACTGGAATTAACAAACTCCAAAAACTGGAATTATAAAAGACACCTGCGTTAACATCTGGACTTAAGTACACCTTCTTTGGATATTCCGTTTGAACCTGATCCGCAATTTCATGAATCATCTTAAAAAAATCAGGTTCATAATCGGGTGTGATTTCCACTAAATTGGATAAATCATTTTTATGTGATTTAAAGATGAACTTAATAAGAAAAACGAACAATACTAAGGCCATACTAAACATGCCCAATCCAATACCAATTCCTATTAAATTATGAAGGGCGGCAATTACTGCTACGCCAAAATAACCTATATAATACATCCCAAAGCCAGTAATAACTAACATGGCTAGATAGGTAATTCCAAACAAAATAATGGCCAATATTGATAAGGTAGTTTGTTTTTTAAATCCTTTTGACAAAGGAACTTCTATGGGTTTCATTTATTTAATTTTAGGTTGTTGTTAATCTTCGCCAATCTGCTTTTATTCTAAAGATTCGGTAAACAAAGGGGAAATAAATTAATAACTCGAGACGTAAATTGTTATTTAACTGCAAGTCTCCATCAAAGTTAGATATACCAGCCATACCTAAAACGCATAAAATAAAAGCTAAAACAGCATCTAAATAAGCTATTTCAATCATCCAACTTTTTTCCTTCCACATCGAGTAGGATAATAAAAACTTTAAGGCATAGGTAAATAATACGATTACTCCAGTAATAGAAAAAGAGCGATAGGCTTGAAAACCATAAATGCTAATATCAATTTTTTGGTTACCTGCTATCCCAATTAAAAAAAACAAGAAAACAAATCCCCCAAAAGCAAAAAACATCCACATGAATACTTTTATCCAAAGAGGTAATAAGTCGCGGCCACGCCTTACTTTCTTTTCAAATTTGTCAATATCATCAAGAATATCTAAGTCGGTCATGTAAACAGTTGGATTCGGTAATGAAGTCTATTGATTAAATATTTGGGAGACAAAATACATGAAGGTTAAGAAAAGTTGAAATAATAAAAAGGAAAGATATTAACAGGTTCAATCCTTTACCCTTATACCCCATTAATAAAGCATTCTATTTACATATTAGCCCTGAGCGTCACATTAAAGTTTCTTCCAGGAGCTCCAATATTGGATGCAAATACTCGGTAATTAGTATCTAATATATTATCAATACTAAATTGCAATTGCACAAATGGAGAAAATTGATAAGCGGTTCTAATATTCAATGTTGCCCATGATGGCATGTATCCATTTACTGGATCGGCTGAATTGGCATGGTTATCCTCTCCAGATAAGTTATAATCTTGACTCAATTTAGGCCCGCTATACATTACAAAAAACTCTCCCCTAAATTGTTTGATTCGCAAGTTTACGCCCGATTTTCCAAATACAGGAGAAATATGCCCTAATGGCATATTAGGAGTAGATTTAATTCTACCATACGTATAATTAATGGTATTATTTAACGAGAAATTCTCTGTAATATCCGCATTTAAATACGCACTAATTCCATAAATAAAAGCTTCTTGCGCATTCACATTCATAACCACTTGACTTAATTCTCCATCATAAATAATGGAATCTTGTCCATTGAATGTCCCTGGCATTCGGGTTATAGCATCTTGGTATGCGGTATAGTAAAAAGTTCCGCCAACATTAACCTGTTTGTGGATTTCTTTAGAAACCCCAAACTCAATATTATACGTATATTCAGGTTTTAAATCAGGATTTGGAACTATTACGGTTCCGGGAGCAGAATCGAAAACTTTACTTAAATCATCCACATTAGGAGCTCTAAACCCAGAAGAAGCTAGAACGGTAAAACGCCAATCGTTTCCGGGTTTTACCACAAAACCAATATTTCCGTTTAACGCGGTATTATTCTGAGTTACTGAGGTGAACGGGAAGGGGAAAAATGTGGTATCCTGAAAATTAGCGTTTAAACCTACGTTACTTAATCGTAATCCATCCGTAAGAATTAATTTCTTAGAAATTTCAAGCGAGTGAGTAACATAACCAGCTACACTATACATAGATGAACCTCCATCTGGATAACGGCTATCTAACCGGCTTTGTTCACCTGTTTCAATATTCTCAATAAACGCTGAGGAGTTAACCGAATTATACCAACCTTCCACGCCATATTTCAATTGGTTCTTTTTAATCTTTTTAGCGAAATCTAAATTGGCTGAAATTATATCTAACTTTTCCGTACGATTATTTAGCTCCAAGTTTTGATATCTTCTGGTATGTCTACTTTCTTTCACATTTTGAAAGGCCGCTACAAATTGTACGTTGTCGTAAAATCCACTTGATTTTTTAGCACTTAAAGTATAAGATGCCATAAAGCGTTGTTGCGGACCATAATACCACTCTCCGTATTTTGGATTAGAACCTGAAACCTGCGTTAATCGGTCGTATCTAGGAATATCAGAACTATTAGAAAACTGAAAATTCAACACATGAGAAACATCCTTACTAGGTTTAAAAAGAAACTTTTGAAGTATGTCATATTGCACGTATCCTGATTGCTTCTGGATATTTACATCGTCATTTGCTATGGTAGTATCTCTCCCATTCACTCGATCCACATAGAAAGTACGTTTCCCCCAATCACCATAAAAAGGATTACGATTGTTTCCCTGTCGCAAATCTCCAAAATTAGAATAGGTGAATGAAGTTAATGATCCAAATTTCTTATTTGCGATACTAAAATCAGCATGCCCTGTAAACTCATTTGAAGCACTAGACCAGCGAGTAAATCCATTCACTTTGGTAAAAGTCTTTTCATTTTCAGAAAGAACAGGATCTTTGGTATGAAAGCTAATTACTCCGCCCAAAGCATCACTTCCGTAGATTACCGAACCTGGACCAAAAACAACCTCCACCTTTTTCATCATACTGTTATCCAGCGTTAATACGTTTTGTAAATGGCCGCCACGATAAATCGCATTATTCATTCGCACACCATCCACCACAATCAAAACCTTATTTGCTTCAAAACCTCTAATAACTGGACTACCTCCACCTTGTTGACTTTTCTGAACCATTACATTCCCAGACTGTGTTAACACATCAGCTGTGGTATTCTGATTCATGTAAGTTAATTCACGTGAATTCATTACCTGAATGGGTTGCGCAATGTTTTTAGCTCTTTGCTCAAACTTACTAGCAGAAACAACCACTTCTTCTAAGGAGATCGTTTTTTCTGATAGGTAAATCTTCACATCACCTTTTGAAATATCCGAATAGCTATAGAACTTTAAGAAATAATCATCATGCGAAAACTGAATTAAATCAGCTTCTTTAAAACGACTAATATCTGCAGAGCCATCCATGTGCGTAAAAACAGTATCTGATACGCCATCGCTATAAATAGCTACTTTTTCAATGGGTTGAAGGTTTGTTTGATCTATAATAGTTACCATTTGGGAAACCCCAATTTTGGTCCAAACTAGAAGAAGTATTAAAATACTTTTTTGTTTCATTTATCAATTTTACTCGTATTGGCTAGCAAAAACCTAACCAAAAGCTAACATTTAAAAAAAATAACAGCTATTCCGGGGGTATTTTTCAAAGGGCGAAAATACCTTGAAACCTTCAGTGTTACAACAAATCAAACGACTCTTTAATTCCCATAATTATGTTATTTGCAGCTACAGCCGTTAAAATCAATCCCATAACCCTACTAATTATACTTGCACCACTACTACCAATAATATTTTGCACTTTATTAGACAACAAAAGCAAGACTAAAACAATAAATAAAACTAAGCTCATCACTAAACTGGTTTGAAACTGTTCAAAGATGCTATTTTGAGCGTTTTTTGTTAAAATAACGGCAGCCAACATGGCTCCTGGACTAGCAATGGAAGGCATAGCCATTGGGAAAATGGCGACTTCATTAGGGTCTTTTACCGACTTTATTTCATCTTCTGGTTTCCCGTCACCAAAAATCATGGTTAAAGCAAATAAGAATAGAACAACTCCACCGGCAATTTGAAATGCGGGTAACGGAACCTCAATTCCGTTTAAAATAATTTCACCTACCAGAATAAAAAATAGCAAGACCACAAACGACACTAAAACTGCTTTAATTGCTGTTTTGTTTCTTTCACTGGAAGTCATACCATTCGTAACTGCAATAAAAACAGGTACCGAGCCAATTGGATCAATGACTGCAAAAAAGAAAATGAATGTAGAAATGAGTTCTGCCATGATATATTTAATTTTTTCTAAAATACGGAATTACTGTACTTGAACCTTTTTCAATCCGTTCTTTTCTATTATCTCTTTTATCACATCCTTTTCCGTTCCCAAACTCACAATTTCTATATTGGAAAACTCTTGATAATCGGAAACTAAACGATAATCACTTGGCAATTGTTCTTTAAGACCATTGCAGTAAACCTCACACGTAGTAATCCCATCTCGAGTAGAAAAATCAGTTACCTTACAATTGCCCATACAAGCAGCGAGCTTCTTCTCCACCCTTTCAAAATCCTTGTTCTCTTGAATGGATTGCGCTAAACCTATCACCATTTTACCATCAAACTTAGACCACGCAGGTTCATCTGGATTCTCGCCTAAAACCTCCATAAAAATCCCATTTTGTTGTAAAACTTCTCGAACTTTTAGTGCAGTCTGTTTATCCTCTGCTCTAGTAATTACGGTTTGTAATTCTGAAAAATGGGACACATATCTTAAAAAAAAATCTGGTGCTATTTCAAAATCACCTTCACTGGTATGAATTTCCGTTAGTTGATCATTAAGGAAACAATTGGAAACTATTTGCCCTTCTTGAGTAAAAACTCCAATATAATGAGGAATAGGCATGGATTTAACCCTGCTCAAAGGATGCATAGTATACAAAGCCTCCACACCATCTGTCTCTTATACACATCTGACGCTGCCGACGATCTACTCTGTGT
>CAJXPI010000011.1 GCA_913057875.1 uncultured Flavobacteriales bacterium | reverse complement strand
ACAGCGCTTTAATTATTGTGTCAAAATTTATCACTATTTAGTCTTAGATTGAAGTTAGCGTAAATTTCTTTAAGTTTTATTAACATTAACTGATCAAATATTCATACATTTTACGTCTTGAAATGAGAATCAATCATTCGTACGAGCTGAGTTCAATTCAATAACCAATCCTTTGCTACAAGGATTCAACTAATTTAACAGCCTGTTAGTTAACAGGTTAACACTTTTGTAACAATTAAATCTATGCTATGAGGAACAAAAACTACTTTTTGTTATTGATCGGGGTATTATTTACCACGATATCCTTTGCCCAGGTGACCGTCAAAGGTACCGTTACGGACAAAGATGACAACTCACCCTTGCCGGGAGTGACGGTTGTCATAAAAAACACCACTAAAGGAACCGTTACGGACATTGACGGGAAATACGAACTCCAACTTGATTCGTTAGGACAAACCTTAGAATTTAAATTTGTGGGAATGCAATCCGTGACTATGGTTGCAAGTTCATCTACCCTTAACGTTGGAATGAGTCCAGGAGTGGAACTGAACGATGTAGTTGTAACAGCTCTTGGTGTTGAAGCCAACAAAGATGAGCTCGGTACCGCTCAAACTACCATTGATGGCGATTTACTTCAAGACAACGGAGAGACTCGATTGATCAATAACATGGCCGGAAAGTCTGCAGGTGTAAACATTATTCAGGCCACCGGTGATCCTGGGGCAGGATCCAAGATACAAATTCGTGGGGCCAATTCCATTACCGGAAGCAATGAACCATTGGTGATTATTGATGGAGTACCCATGGATAATGGAAGTTTTGCCGGAGAAGGTTCAAACTACGTAGGTTCAGGCGGGGGTGTTACCCAACAATCACGATTAAATGACATAAATCCGAACGACATTGAAAGTATGGAGATCCTTAGAGGAGCCTCCGCAGCAGCGGTTTGGGGGTCACGTGCCATGAATGGCGTAATTGTAATTACTACAAAAAAAGGAACACAAGGGGCGCAAAAATCGTTTAACGTAAGTATCAATTCAGCTGTGGCATTTGATCAAATCAACAAAAAGATTGACTTAAACGAAAACTACGGCCAAGGCCTTTCCATGCTACATTTAGATAATTCAAACACTGGTTTCGCCAGAGCATTATCTTGGGGCGATAAAATTTCAGAAAGAAGCGGTGGTACTGATAACTATATCACCGACCCCAATGCCGCAGGATACAATGGTTATTTTCAAGATGCAGTTTCGGGTAATAAATACTACGCTACAGCCGATGGAGATTCTGCCAATCCACATGGCGGAAAAAACAGTAGAGAAATTTACAATCCTTATGACCAACTTTTCAAAACTGGAGTAACTTTCGACAATACCGTAAGCATTAGTTCTGGTGGTCCAAAGGGGCAAGTATACTTTTCAATGAGTGATTTAAACCAAGATGGGATCATTTTGACAAATAGTAATTACAGAAAAAATTCTGTTCGTGTAAGTGGTTCTACTCGATTAAATGACAAATGGACCATGAACGCAAGCGCCCAATACATAAAAACAAAATCCAACAGAATACAAACGGGTTCGAACCTGAATGGTTTATTCTTAGGAGGACTAAGAAATCCTGCTGATTTCAACATGCAAGATTACGAAGGGACCTATTTTGGTGCTGATGGTTCAATTAACAAGGGTGTTCCAAGAGCATTTAGAAATCAATTGGGTAAAAACCCAGGTTACGGTTATGACAACCCATTATGGATGATGAGAAGATCGCCTTCAGATAATAATGTACACCGAACTATTGGTAAAGGTGAATTGTCTTATTCGCCCTTATCTTGGTTAAAATTAACTGGCCGTGGAGGTTGGGATGTGTATTCAGATGAAAGAGACGATTTCTTTCATTACCACTCTTCGGGAGAAAATAACGGGGGTAGATACATTAAACAAAAATATAACTACCAACAATACAATATGGATTTAATGGCTAGAGGAACTTTTGATTTAACTAGCGATATTAAATTAAATGCGTTATTAGGTTTTAATGTAAACGACAGAAGAAGTAATTCAGTTTCTGGTGATTCTAGATCTTTCATTAACCCTGTATCTCCTCCATTACTTAATAATGGTTCTAATGTACAGAACGCGAATAGTACTTCAAGAATCCTTTCGAACGGCTATTATTTAACCGCAGGCTTCAATTTATACAATCAAGTATTTGTGAATATGACCGGTAGATATGATAAGTTTTCTACATTCCCTGCTGACAATAACGGTGTTTTTTACCCGGGGGTTGATGTAGCTTGGCAATTGACCAACTATGTACCAGAAGACATGTTTATTAAACTACGTGGTAGTATTGGTCAAGTAGGTAATGCTCCATTGGCATATTCATTAACTACCGGATTTTTCGCTCCTTTAAATTCAAGCTTTGGATATTCAGATGGTTGGGGATCAGCCATCACGCCAGGTGGATATGGTGGTGGATTTGCACTAACTTCAAATGCAGGTAATCCCAACCTTAAACCAGAAGTAAAAACGGAATGGGAATTAGGTTTTGATTCTCGTTTCTTGAACGATAGATTATATGTGAACTTCACTTACTACAGCAATAGAGTAAAGGACTTGATCATTGGTGTAGATGTAGCTCCTGCTACTGGTTTTTGGACGCAAGAATCTAACGCAGCAGAAATCACCAACCGTGGATTTGAATTAGAACTAGGTGGTGTAGCCATGAAAAAGGAACACTTTCAATGGGACATTGATGCGAACTTTTTCCGAAACAAAAATGAGGTGGTTTCCATTAATGGAGTGGAGAATATCTTCCTAGGTGGATTTACCGATGGTAGTTCAAGGGCGGTAGTTGGTCACCAGTTGGGTGTAATTTACGGGTCAACTTGGAATAGAGGAGCTGCTGATGGAACAGCGGGAGAAACTAAAGGAAATGATGGCATCGTATTAGATGCAAATGGTTTTCCAACTATGGCGGCAGATAATGGCGTTATTGGCGATCCAAATCCAGACTTTAGATTCGGAATTGGAAATACATTTAAATATGATAACTGGGAATTATATGTATTGTTTGATGCGGCTGTAGGCATGGAAATGTGGAATGGTACTAAAGGAGCATTGGCATACTTTGGTAGAGCTGATATTACTGACGTAACCACAACGGTATCTGCTTCAGATGCGACTTCTTTGAAGAACTATTCTGGATTAACCGTTGCTGAATACTACCCATATGCTCGAAATACGGACGGTAGCTACACCATTAGAGGTGAAATCAAAGATTTTGGCGCTGGAAATGTAATTGTAGATGAGGATTATTATTTAAGTGGTCCTGGTAGTGGTTTTACTGGACCTTCAGAACAATTTGTTGAGGATGGAAGCTGGTATAGATTTAGAGAAATCAGATTATCTTACAATCTAAGAAAAGAAAAACTGAATGGTTTTTTAGGCATGACAAACGTGAAATTCTACGCTACTGTTAATAATGCATTCTTATTTACCAAGTACTCCGGGAACGATCCTAATCAAACTTTAACAGGAGCCGACAACAATGGTTCGGGGTTAGATTATTTTCAAAATCCATCTACCAGAACATACCGTATTGGAGTTAACTTATCATTTTAATCAATTAAAAGAGAACACATGAAATTAAGAACTATAAAAATAGGATCTATTGGATTGGTTGCTGCCTTGATGGCCACATCATGTAGTCAAGATTTGATGACGGATGTTAATCAAAATCCAAATCAAGCAGATGACGCTCCTTTGTCCACAATTGTAACCTCCGCATTGGCAGGTTCCATACTCCCCGTTGAAGGAGAAAACGCTCGAATTGCAGGAATTTGGTCTCAAAATTTCACCGGAACAGATAGACAGTATTCTGCATATGATGTTTACGGTGTAACGGCAAGTGATTTCCATTGGGAACATTTCTACTATGGAAATATTCAACAAGCAAACTTAGCAATTGGTAAAGCCGGTCAAAATCAGTTTTATACAGGAATCTGTAAAGTAACCAAGGCAAACTCATTTGGGTTAATGACCTCCCTTTGGGGTGATATCCCTTTTAGCGAGGCAAACGACTTGGTTAATTCACCAAACCCCAAATTTGACGCGCAAACGGATGTTTATAGCGGAGTACAAGCAATGCTTGACGAGGCCATATCCGATTTAAACTCAGGAAATGGAACAGACGATGCAGGGGTGGATTTTTTCTACGCAGGTGACAATGCTAGTTGGGTTAAGGCGGCAAACACAATGAAGGCTAGATACTTCATGCATGTTGGTGACTATTCCGCTGCCGAAACTGCTGCAAACGCAGGAATAACGGACCCAGTTAATAATATGATGATTCCTCACGCAGGTGTATATGGTCAAAACATGAATGTTTATTCTTCTTTTGGAGAACAAGATAGACAAGGATACATGTCTGCTCCTGGAGCATACTTGCCAACTATTTTAGATTCACTAGGGGCTAAAAATGATGCCAAAACAGATGAATCAGCCCGCTTTGCGGATTTATACATTGGTAAAGGAAGTCCAGCAGATTATGACCTAAACTACAGTGGAGGACTATTCTCAGCAACTTCATCTTTTCCGGTGGCAACTGCTAGCGAGACACATTTGATCCTGGCTGAAATTGCATCAAGAAACACTAATGATGTTGATGCCTTGATTCACCTAAATGCCGTTAGACAGATTCTTGCTGCAAAATACCCAAGTGGTCAATATGATGACTATGTTGCAAGTGATTTTGCAACTTCGGCAGATTTGCTGTACGCAATTATGTTAGAAAAATACTGTTCTATGGTAGGGCAAATTGAAGTTTTCAACGATTTAAGAAGGTCAAAAAACCTTATTGGAATTCAACCTAAAGGAACAGCTGTAAAAATTCCACAGAGATATTTAATTCCACAAGACGAATTAAATGGAAACACCAGCGTAACAACAGCGGGTGATTTGTTTCAAGAAACTCCGGTTAATCAATAGCAAAATAAGCTCAAATAAAAAAGGCCGTTCATGTTTGAACGGCCTTTTTTATTGTACCCCGGGGGGGAATCGAACCCCCACTCCCTTGCGAGAACTGGATTTTGAATCCAGCGCGTCTACCAGTTCCGCCACCAGGGCATAAAACCTTCCTTTTAAGAAGAAAATTGATCTCGGAAAGACAGCGCAAATGTAATATTTTTTTAAACTTTACCATTATTTTTTTAACGGAATTGAAAAACTCCCAATGAAATCAGCACTTTATACGAATGATAAAACAAAAAACAAGTACGCCTAATTATTTGGAAAAGTGACGATTATTTAATTAAATTTGCAGCCCTTTTTTAAGCAGGATTTACGTGGGAGATAGATTAAAATTTTTTACAGGAAATGCAGACAAAGCTTTAGCAGAGCAAATTGCTAAAGCTTATGGGTCTGATTTAGGTAATGTAGCCATTCCTCAATTTAGTGACGGAGAGTATACTACATACTTCAACGAAACGGTTCGTGGGCAAGATGTTTTCATTCTTCAATCTACTAATCCACCGGTTGACAACCTAATGGAAATGCTTTTGATGATAGATGCTGCTAAGCGTGCATCGGCTCGTCAAATTATTGCGGTGATGCCTTACTTCGGCTTTGCTCGTCAAGATAGAAAAGACAAACCCAGAGTGGCTATTGGGTCAAAACTAGTTGCAAACTTATTAGGTGCTGCTGGAGTTACTCGTGTAATGACCATGGATCTTCATGCAGACCAAATTCAAGGTTTCTTTGAAGTACCTGTCGATCATTTATATGCTTCAAGTATTTTTCTTCCATTTATTAAGGAAAATTTTGATTTAAGTAAATTAGTTATGGCTGCTCCTGATACCGGAGGTACCAAAAGAGCAAATGCCTACTCTAAGTATTTAGGTTTAGAAATGGCTATTTGTTACAAACAAAGAATTGAAGCAAACAAAATCGATAACATGATGGTTATTGGTGATGTAAAGGGTAAGGATGTATTGATCGTGGATGATATTATTGATACTGCAGGAACGATTTGTAAGGCTGCAGAATTAATGATTGAACAGGGCGCTAAAAGCGTAAGCGCCATGTGTACCCATCCAGTACTTTCTGGACCA
The DNA here is from genome assembly GCA_913057875.1 of uncultured Flavobacteriales bacterium. Lineage (GTDB taxonomy): Bacteria > Bacteroidota > Bacteroidia > Flavobacteriales_G > Salibacteraceae > CAJXZP01. Next base: position 22,443 of record CAJXPI010000011.1, on the reverse strand, counting down.
GCTTACGACAGAATAAACAATTCTGCCATTAAAGAATTAATAGTAACCGATACTATTCCATTAAAGGGAAAATCGGATAAAATAAAAGTCTTAACAGTTGCAAATTTATTTGCTGATGTAATTCGTAGTTTAGAAAACCATGAATCTATTAGCGATAACTTTATAGTATAGAAACAATCAAGTAGAATGAAAACAATATCAATTACAGGTGCTCTAAGAGCAGATTTGGGAAAAACAGGAGCTAAAGAAGCTAGAAAAAATGAGTTAGTACCATGTGTAATGTATGGTGGTGGTAAATCAGTTAACTTTACTATTGATAGAAAATCTTTTGATAAGATTATCTACACAGAGCATGTATACAATGTTTTGATCACCGTTGACGGAACTGAGTACAGCACTACTTTAAAAGAAGCGCAATTTCACCCAGTAACAGATGCTCCAGTTCACGCTGACTTTATCATTTTAGAAGAAGGTAAAGAAGTATTTGTTTCCTTACCAGTCGCTCTTACCGGAGCTTCTATTGGTGTGAAAAATGGTGGTAAATTACGTACTCCATTAAGAAAATTAAAAGTTTCAGGTTTATTACAAAATATTCCGGAAACAGTTGAGATTGAAATTTCCAAATTAAGAATTGGTCAATCTATCAAGGTTGGTACTATGGAAGTAGAAGGCCTTAACTTTTTAGACCCTGCATCAAACGTAATCGTAGCTGTGAAAAGAGCTCGTGGTTCTGTTGATGAAGCTGAAGAGGAAGAAGGTGAAGCAGCTGCTGAAGAAGCTACTGCTGAAGCATAAGACACATCATGAAATATCTTGTATTTGGATTAGGGAACATAGGTTCTGAATATACAGAAACAAGACATAATATAGGATTTAAGATACTCGATGAGCTAGCTAGTTCATCGAGTATTTTTTTTGAACCTGATAAGCTTGCTTCCAGAGCGGTGGTTAAGTTTAAAGGTCGTCAAATAATCTTACTTAAACCCTCCACTTATATGAACTTAAGTGGTAAAGCTGTAAATTATTGGATGCAAAAAGAAAAGGTTCCTTTGGAACGTGTTCTGATAATTACCGATGATATTGCCCTTCCTTTTGGAAAATTACGTTTACGTGGAAAAGGTTCTGACGGAGGACATAACGGACTAAGAAACATCAATGAAGTCTTGGGAAATACTAAATATGCCCGACTTCGTTTTGGAGTGGGTAGCGAATTCAACCCTGGTTCACAGGTTAATTATGTTCTAGGTAAATGGAGCTCTGATGAACAAAAACTAATGGGTGAGCGCTTACAGACTACTACTAAATTAATAAAATCGTTCGTAACCATTGGTTTAGGGCAGACCATGAGTAACTTCAATAACAAATAGGAACTCCCTATTTTCTTATTTCAAAATCATTGCGGTAGATCCCACTTCATATCCTTCAATGTAGGCTTTTACAAAATATTCTCCAGGTGTTAATTGATTCACAACATCCCAATACATGCATAAATCAAGTGATTGATTCTCATAATTCACCTGCTTTTTTACACTGTAAAGGATCTTTGAACCTTCAAAACCAAACATATTTGTATTATCTGAGCGTTCAGCTAATACCGTTCCTTCCGGGGTCATAATTCTTAGATAGACCATTTTTTTACCCGGTTCAGTCACTTCATTGGCATCTATAGTGAAACATGCTTTAATTTTTTCCGTGTTACTAGCTCTATTGGTTTCCTTATGTACCGAATTACGCTTAACTCGTTGCCCGTAAACTGTAAAGTTTACCGCAGCCAATTTAGCTCCTAGTTTGACTTTATTTTGAAGTTCAGTATTGTTCTGTTTTAGTGCATCGTTTTCCTTCTCCTTAGCTCCCAAAGCACCTCTAACAGTCATATTCTCGGCACGCAATTCTACATTTTCTGTATTTAAGGAATCGATGGTACGCACATAACCCTTCATGATTTCACGTAACGTGCTTGCCTCTTTCTTTAACTTATATATTGACCAATTATACTTCTTTGCATCGGCCATTAATTTATCCACTTTATCCCTCTGCTCTACCAATTCGGTATTAATAGAATCATTGTTGGTCATTAAAGAATCGTACTCACCGGCCATTAGCTTAAGGTCATTCATTACATCTACACGTTCCTCTTCTGAGGTATCATACGAAATACCACAATCTGCTAATTCTTTTTTCAAGTTTTGGTTTTCATTAACCAAAAATACCCCTATTCCAGACAATAAGATTAATAATCCTATTAGAACGTATTGAGCTATTGGCTTCTTTTGGGCATCTCCCTGATTTTCCATACCTTTAATGCTGTTATGCCCCAAAAGTATTCTAAACCAAATTATTTCAATACTCTTTTAACGGATTTTATAGCTTTAGTCTACCCCGAACTGTGTATTGGCTGCAGAGAAGCATTAAAACATTCCGAATCTATGTTATGTCTGCGATGCGAAAATGATTTACCCAAAACTCATTATGCAAATCATGCTAATAATAGTTTAGAAAAACTATTTTGGTATAAAACTCATGTTACTGAAGCTGCTGCAGGATACTTTTTTTTAAAAAAGAGTAGAATTCAACATATGATTCATGAATTTAAATACAGAGAAAATAAAGATGCCGCAATTTTTCTAGGGGAAGAATTAGGCAAAATATTGTCAGAAAGTTCTCGTTTTAAGAATCTAGATTGCATAATTCCGGTTCCACTACACCCAAAAAAAATGCGTATTAGAGGTTATAACCAGGCTGAACTTTTAGCCAACGGTATTTCCAATATATTAGAAATACCGGTGCATAACGATGTGCTTTTCAGGCAAACGCATAGTGATACCCAAACCAACAAGGGTTTATTTAATCGCTGGACCAACGTAAAAACAATTTTCAGTCTAGGAAGTTCTAGCAACATAGAAAACAAACATGTACTTTTAGTTGATGATGTTATTACTTCTGGTTCAACCATAGAAGCGTGCGCCAATAAAATTTTACAAATACCCCATACCAAAGTAAGTATAGTCTCTTTAGCCATTGCTTCAGGTTAAAATTTCACATCTCTTATAATTAATTTTATTTCAACCCCAAATGCCTTACTATATTTGCATCATGGCTGAAAAGTTACTTATTTCGAAATCTAATAAAGAGTCTGCATATCAAACGTTAGTCCCTCAAGTACGTGCGTTAATAGAGGGGGAATCTAATCTAATAGCTAACTTAGCGAACATTAGTAGTGCATTAAAAATGACCTTTGAGCATTTATGGATTGGCTTTTATTGGGTGGAAGAGGAACAACTTGTTTTAGGTCCTTTTCAAGGCCCCATCGCATGTACTCGGATTTCTAAAGGTAAAGGCGTTTGCGGAACTGCTTGGGAAAATAGAAAAACGGTTATCGTTAAAAATGTAAATCTATTTCCAGGACATATTGCGTGCAGTTCAGACAGTGTATCAGAAATTGTTGTTCCCATATTTTCAAGAGAAGGACATGTTATTGGAATAATTGACATTGACAGCACAACTGAAGGAAGCTTTGACAACATTGATCAAAAATATTTAGAACAAATTGCTCAAATCATTACCAACTCAATTGCATAAGATGAAGACTTTTCTTTTTTACTTCTTAATCGGAGCAATTGCTCTGCACTCCATTCAATGTGCGCAGCCTAGACCACTCACAGGAGGTCAAAAAGACAATCAGCCACCAAAGGTTAAAAAGTTAAGCCCGGCTAATCTTTCCACCAACTTCTCAGGTAATACGATTGCTATGGAGTTTGATGAATTTGTCGAAATCAAAAGTCTAAATTCTGAATTGGTGATCTCACCACCATTAGACTATCCGGTTACGTATAAAATTAAGGGCAAGAGGGTCTTTTTTGAAATCAAGGATACACTGACTCCAAACACCACTTACAATTTCAACTTCGGGAACGCCATTGTAGATCTTAATGAAGGAAACGTACTTGATAGTAATCTTTATGTATTTTCAACAGGCTCATATATTGACTCAGGTCTTGTTACGGGAACTGTTTCTGATGCCTTTACCCAAGAGGCAATGAATGGCATCAAAATCGTGTTATATTCTGCTGTAAACGACTCTGGGTTATATAAGGGCAGCCCTAGGTATGTAACTCAAACGGATGATAAAGGTAATTATCAACTGAGGTTTTTAGCCAAAGGAGACTATAACATATATGCATTAGAATCCCCTGGAGAAAATTTCAAATACGTTCCACAAACCCATATTGGGTTTCACAATGAATCTATTGAATCTGAAATTAACCCGGAGGTGGACATGTTCCTTTTTAAAGAACTCGACACTTTACAATTTATTAGTAAAGAACTTTCTACGGATTATTTCACCTTCAACATTGGGTTCAATAATGATTTGAGAAAGCCTAGGTTTAAATTCATTCCTTCTCAGAAAGAAACAGACTATTATATTGAAGAATTGAAAGCTGATAGTTTCAAATTTTGGATTCCTGGAGATGCAGATATAGATTCGGTAACCGTTCTCATTTCGGATGAAACAGGCTATACCGATACTGTAGAAGTGGATGTTTATAGTAAAGAAAAGTATTTTAAACTTTTAAAGAAAAAAAAGCGTTCCATGCCCTTATTAAAGATTGGTTTAGGCTCAAATGCCGGAGTTCATCATTACTTTGATACCTTACAATTAACCTTTAGTCGACCACTTGTGAATTGGAATATTGATAGCATGAAATTTGTTTCCGGAACAGATACAATAGCTATGGTTGATGCTTTTACCAAAAACCTTATAAAAGCTGAACTACCCGATAGAAAAAATGGAACTTCCACCCAATTACGAAAAATATTGATTACCCATAAATGGGAACCAAGTACAGAGTATGCGTTCATTTTTGATAATGGTTCTTTTACAGATATTTTAAATCAAAGCAATGATTCTACTACTTTAAAATTCAAAACCAAAAACTTTGAGGATTATGGGAGCTTCCGTTTTACTGTCAAAGTAGACACTTATAAGGGGCCTTTATTATTAGAACTACTGGATACAAATGGCAAAAAATTACGAACCTATAATATAAAATCAGGAGATGTTATCTACCATGAGTTAGCGGTTCCAGGTACGTATAAGTTTCGTTTAATTTTTGACGCAAATGATAATAAGGTTTGGGATACTGGAAACATTGAAAAAGGAATACAGCCTGAAAAAATTGTAAATTATAAAGGCACCATTGATATTCGAGCTAATTGGGACATGGAGGAAACATGGGAGGTGGAGTTTAATCCATAGAGAGTTCGAAAGAGTCTCTATCATTTAAAAATTTAAACTTATTCTGAACAGATTCTATTTCTCCCTTAGTAATCTCAAACGAAACAATTTCTTCTTTACCAGGCTTGGCTTGGGCAATTGGATTACCTAAGGGTCCTAAACAAATAGAGTCACCCGTATGAGAAATTCCATTACCATCATTACCTACTCTATTTACGCCTAATACAAATGACTGGTTCTCAATGGCCCTTGCTATCAATAATTGAGACCAAAAAAAAGATCTACGTTCGGGCCAATTAGCTACATAAATTACGAGGTCATAGTTCAAGTCATTTCTACTCCATACCGGAAATCTTAAATCATAACAAATTAATGGCATTATCCGGAAACCTTTAAGCTCTACAATCAAACGATTAGATCCTGCTGTATAATGATTTTCTTCACTAGCTAATGAAAACAAATGCCTCTTATCGTAATGGTCAAAAGTTCCGTCAGGTCGCATCCAAATTAACCGATTGTAATACTCACCCTTTTCCGTAATAATCAGACTTCCAGTAATTACACAATTAAGTTGCGTTGCTTTTAATCTTAACCAATCTATTGAAGGTCCTTCCATCGATTCAGCAAACTGTTCTGGCTTCATTGAAAAGCCGGTTGAAAACATTTCGGGTAAAACAATCAAATCAATCCCCTTTTCAATGCATTCTAACTTTGCTGAAAACATTTCCAAATTGGATTTAGGGTTTTCCCACTGCAGAGAGGTCTGCACCATACTAATCCGTAATGAACTCATTCTTTCATTTAGTCATTGGATTGATCCGTTTCATCGCAATTTGCAGGGTAGAAATAACAAACTGGACTCTTTTTTGAATCGCAATTACCATCTATACACAAAACTTTCTTGGCTTCTCCACCACATTCACCACTGTAGTAATATACCATAGCCGCAGTTTTTCCATTTTCCACGTACTTCACTTTTCCCTCTACAATGCAATTGCATTCATCGGAGACCACTAATGGAGAAAGAATAAATACCTCTAAATTATCCGATTGGATATACGGGTCTTCAAATCTATCATCATTACATAGATCCCACTCAGCCATTCCACATTCTCCATATTTGTGTTTTTTCTTATCCCATTTCTCCTTATCATACTTTTCACAAGAAGTAACTCCAAAAAATAAAAAAGCACAAAAAATAACCGATAACCACTTCATATCTAGATGTTTTATATGCTAAAGATACGTAAATCTAGGAAACTCTATATAGTAGCAATACACTTAAGCTCAATGGCTATTGGCGTGGGTAATGCGTTAATTTCAACAGTAGTTCTACAGGGTTGAACATCCGAAAAATACTCTGCGTAAATCTTATTAAAAGTCAAAAAATCTCTTTTCATATCTACCAAGAAAACCGTTACATCCACTAAGTTTTCCCACTTAGAACCTGAAGCTTCTAATACCGCGCGTACATTTTGAAATACCGAATGACATTGTGCTTCAAAATCAAAATTCACAAAATGACTATTAGTATTCACCTCTAAACCAGGTACTTTAGAATCTGTACCATCAGAACCCGCAGTTCTTGGTCCTACTCCCGATAAAAACAATAAGTTACCTACTTGACGTGCGTGTGGATAAGCCCCTACTGGCTTTGGTGCTCCTGAAGCGTTAATTCTATCTTGACTCATTTTAAATGTAATTTGATTGCGCACAAATGTAGTGAAACCACATAAACATTTGCCAATACTGCATATTTGTACATTCCATTTTTTAAGGAATTTAAACGGCTTAAAAAAAGTATCTATTTATCCTCATTTTCTATCTTTGAAATCCAATTTTAAAAGGCTTTAGAAACCTAGCCGTTTCTAAATTAAAAAACAGATCAATGGACGATAAATCTAAAAGATTATTAGATATAAAGAAAGAAGCCCTATTAGGTGGTGGCCAAAAAAGAATTGATGCACAACACAAAAAAGGCAAATTAACGGCCAGAGAACGTGTGCAATTTTTATTGGATGAAGGTACTTTTCAAGAATTAGGTCAATTGGTTACTCACAGATCAACCCTTTTTGGATTAGATAAACAAAAGTTTTTAGGTGATGGTGTAGTTACTGGATACGGAAAAATTAACGGTAGGTTAGTTTACGTATTTTCCCAAGATTTCACTGTTTTAGGTGGTTCTTTAGCAGAAGCACATGCTGAAAAAATTGTGAAGGTTATGGACTTGGCCATGAAAAATGGAGCCCCAATTATTGGCTTAAATGATTCGGGTGGTGCACGTATTCAAGAGGGTGTAGTTTCACTAGGTGGATATGCCGATATCTTTTACAAGAACACATTAGCAAGTGGGGTTATTCCTCAATTATCGGCAATTATGGGTCCTTGTGCTGGAGGAGCCGTATACTCTCCTGCCTTGACTGACTTTATCATGATGGTAGAGAATACGTCTTACATGTTTGTAACTGGCCCTAACGTTGTTAAAACGGTTACTCACGAGGTGGTAAGCTCTGAAGATTTAGGAGGTGCCTCTGCACATTCTATGAAGTCAGGTGTGAGTCAGATTACAGCGGCAAACGAAATTGAAGGTTTCGAAAAATTACGTAACCTACTTTCATACATCCCACAAAACTGTGAAGAAAAAGCACCATCGTTACCTTACAAATTTGGTAATGAAAAACGTGAAGAATTAAATACCATTGTTCCTGAAAACCCAAATCACCCATATGACATTCATGATGTTATTCAAGGAATTGTAGATTATGATTCATTTTATGAAATCCATAAAGATTACGCTGAAAATATTGTTGTAGGTTTTGCCCGTTTAGGAGGTAAGTCTGTAGGTATTGTAGCTAATCAACCAGCTGTTTTGGCGGGCGTACTGGATATCAAATCATCTACTAAAGCAGCTCGTTTTGTTCGTTTTTGTGATGCTTTTAACATCCCTCTATTGGTATTGGAAGATGTACCAGGATTCTTACCAGGAACTGACCAGGAATGGAATGCAATCATTACAAATGGAGCTAAATTATTATATGCATTTAGTGAAGCTACTGTACCTAGAATTACTGTTATTACACGAAAAGCTTATGGTGGCGCTTATGATGTAATGAACTCAAAGCATATTGGTGCCGACTTCAACTTTGCTTGGCCAGGAGCTGAAATTGCCGTTATGGGTGCCAAAGGAGCTGCGGAAATCATTTTTAGAAATGACATTAAAAATGCAGAGGATCCAGAGGCTATGTGGAAGCAAAAGGAAGCGGAGTATGCAGAGGAATTTGCTCATCCTTATAGAGCCGCTGCAAGAGGTTATGTGGATGATGTGATTTTACCGGAAGAAACCCGGGAAAAATTAATCATTGCTTTTGAAAGTTTAGAAAATAAAGTTCAAACCTTACCGAAAAAGAAACACGGAAATATTCCGTTATAAAACAAAAACTATGAAATCATTGAGTCTATTTATTTTAGTAGGAATAGCAATAACTGCTTCTGCATTTACTGATGTAAACAACGATCCCTTGCCAATTGGGAAATCCAGTAAAGCAATGAATATGGACGTAACTAATTTTAAGGGGGAAAACGCCTCCTTAAAATCTTACGCAAAAAAAAATGGATTAATCGTAATTTTCTCTTCTAATACCTGTCCATTTGTGATTGCATGGGAAAGTAGGTATCCTGACCTAGCAGATTATTGTAAGAAAAATGACATCGGCTTTGTTCTTTTAAACTCAAACGAGGCACGAAGAGCAGGTGAAGCTTCTTTATCTGAAATGGAAAAGCACGCTACTGAAATGAAATATGATTTTCAATATTTAATGGATAAAGATTCTAGAGTTGCTGATGCATTTGGAGCAAAAGCAACTCCGCAAGTTTACCTATTCAACAATGAAAATAATTTAGTGTACCGAGGTGCTATTGATGACAATCACAAAAATGAATCAGAGGTTAAACACACTTATGCTATGGACGCTTTGCAAAATTTAGTCGGTGGTAAAGAAATCAATCCAGAAACTACCAATGCGCTAGGTTGCAGTATTAAAAGAGTAAAATAAATTTAAAGGGGAGCGTTAAACAATCCCCTTTTTTACTTCCTATATTTATCATTTAAGCCCTTTCCATCTAGAATCGCAGGTATGATTTTAGCCAACCTATCCAATTTGGTTTTTTCGCGCTTAGCACTATCAATATGAGCTACATATTCTCTTTTTTTGGTTAAATTCAAACCGTCAAAAGCAGTTTTCAAGCCTTTATCGGTTTTAAATTCCTCCTCTAATTCAATGGGAATAATTAATGGTTTATTTACTCGAGGTTTAACCACCTTGCCAATTGAGGTATTTTTCATTGCTTCCTTTAAATAAGCTTCAATTTCCTCCACATGACTGGCCACCTCATCAAGGTTTTGAAAACGCCACTGACGCATAGCTGTAGTTTTACCTTCTTGAGCGTTATACAAGCGCTTGTTTTCATCCTTTAAAAGTGAGCCGTTAAAAAACCAAATGCAAAAATGGTTTTTGAAAGCTCCCAAACCCACAACATTCTTTTTGTAATGCGCATAAACCGGAGCGCTCCACTTAAAACACTCCTCCATTCCAATTTGAAGGATGGTTTCTCGTAACAATTCCAATTCACTTGTCCAAGCTTCATTTTTAATAATATAAGTATCCACCTCCTTTAACCTTCTCATTACACTGTTCTTTACTTGTTACCTGTTTCTTTAATGCTTTTTACAATTCATTCAACCTTAATAATCCCGTATTTCCAATTATAAATACCCCTGAATACATACAGGATCTGATTTCGAAAGTGCTGCCGTCTCTGCTTCAGACTGAGAAGCAAAACCTGAATGTTGCACCAATCCATTAGAAAAGAATCAATAGAAGTTGCACTCCTTTTTACATTTTGTTGCTTTACCAGTACACTAGAAAGCAATAAACCCAACCCTACCACTTTAGTACCGTTGAACTTACCCATTTACCAAAAGTAGAAAAGTTCTTAAAACGTATTAAATTCTTTGTTTCAAATGCCCGTAAACCCGTACTTTTACTTTCTCTTATTCACATCATATTATGCCAAAATTATCTTTAGAAAGACTAATCCAATCCTTATCTCAAGGAGAGCTCCGCGCCTTTAGTCTATCCATTAAGAAGGATAACAATCCCAGCTATTACAAATTATTTAATGATATTAGAACGGGCAAATCTGACGACAAACACAAAAAAGATAATAACGAAATTCAGCGTAGAAACTACCTGTATCATAGCATCTTGGAGTCTTTAGTTAAAAGCTCTAAAACTATTGACTCTCAGATTTCCAAAGGATTACATCACGTTGAAATTCTTTACAATCGTCAATTAGAAAAAGAAGCGTGGAAAGAGTTGGAACGTGTAGAGAAATTAGCAAACAAACATGAGCGTTTTGGTTACATTATTCAAGTTCTTGAGTGGAAAAAAATATTAGGAACGCGATTAAATGCTTTCACTAAAGAGGATTATGCCCTAACTTCCACTTTAGAAAAAGAAACCATGGAGAATTACAAAACCTATTTGGACGCCTCCAATTCTTATCACGAGCTTATTCAAGAAAAACAAACAGGTGGATATATTCACGATATTAAAATTTCTTCATTAGAAGATTTAGAAAGTTCAGAAAAAGATATCAATTTTCCAAAAAGGACTCTTTACTACCAAAGAATGGCTAAGGCGGTTCACTTATGTCTCACTCAAGATGTTATTGCGCAGTACAAGCTCACCAAACTTATTATGGATGACGTAGCTGTCATTAACGAAGCGAACGAATGTCTTCAAGCTTATTTTGAACATCTTACCAGCTGCATTTGCATCGGTGAATTTGATGAACTAATTAGTCTACTAAAAAAACTCAAATTAGATATTGGAAAAGGAAAGTTTGGAACGGATCCAAACATCAAGATAAAACTATTTTATTATGCGGCCAATTACGAAACAATGGCGTTTGCGTATTTAGGTGATGAAAACCAACTTAAATTAAAAATAAAAGAAGTTCAATTAGGCTTGAAAAAAATGGATGCCAATCTAACTTTGGAAATGAAGCTGACCATTTATTCAGCTCTAAAAATGGCACATTATTTTCTAGGAAATATCGAAGAAAGCAAGAAATATGTTGCTCTTATTTTAGATTCAGAATCTATTAACATTCGAAGAGATATATACCAAGATGCCTTATTTTTTAGACTTTTAATTTGTACTGATGATAACAATGTACAAGAAATGGAAGACACCCTTGAGCACATTGAAAACCAATGTGATGTGAACAAACCCCATTACCAATTTGAAAAAAAATTATTAGCGAATTTCCAAGACTTCGCTATTGACAATTTTAATAAGACCGACTTATACCACGCAAATTTGGAAGCTTTCAATCAAATAAGCTTTACACTACCAAACGGTAAAAAGTATACCGAAAATTATTATCCCTATTATATTTGGGCATCGGCTAGACAAAGAAATATACCCATTTTAGAATTTAGCAAATCAGAAAATTCAAAATTATAAAAATAATTTTTAAGACAGCAACAATCTTATATACAGATGATTAACAAAATGATTGCCACATTATAAAGATAATCACAATTAAATCAGCCTTGGAACTAATTCATATGTTCATCTACTTTTGTAGAGACTTAACGAAAAGTATTGCTGAAAAGCAAACGAATCTTTAAAATGGGTGAATATGAAAAATGGGGCGGTGTGCATACACAACCCCATTTTTTTGTAGTCATATTTTGCTTTCTACTGGAAATGAACTCGAGAAAAATACCAATTTCCGTCCACCTGTATTTTGACTAACTTTAACCCGCTGATGTTTGAAGGAACACTAATTTCATTTTTCCCAAAACCTTGTACTTCAAAAATTCGCTTCCCATCTAAATGGTAAATTTCTAATTTCCAATCTTTATCAGTTTCCATATGTAATATTCCATTACTAGGATTTGGATATAACTTTAAGTCCTCTATCGTATTAAGATCGGCAATGGAAGTCAGGTCATCTACTATGAAACTATTGGTATTTGTACACCCATTATTATCTGTAACCGTAACGGTATAAGACCCAAAATCAAGGTTATTAATATTCTTTGTAGTTTCTCCATTTGACCATACGTATGAAAATGAAGGGGTTCCTCCTGAAACATCAATATCAACAAATCCCTCCATATTTCCATAATCAGCTCCTACTTGTAAAGTATCTACTTTGATAGAGTCTGGCTCAGAAACATTTATATTAAGCTGACTTTGAGCAGCAGTCGCATCCGTTACCGTAACCGTATAAGCTCCGGCCGACACATTTGAAATATGAGCAGTTGTAGCCCCCGTACTCCATGAATAAGAATAAGGTAGAGTACCACCAACCGCAATTACTTCAACATTTCCATTTGACTCAGAGTAACATTGAACGCCATCTATATTTGCTACCCCTGCTAACAACGAACTACCTGCTTGAAAATCGGCAGATGTAACCACACCCGCCTGAGTTGCATTAACCTCCAAAACATAATACGACTTTCCTTTAGCGATAAACCTGTAATAATAACTAGTTCCTCCTGTTACCTGTACTTCTTGCCAAAAGCCAAATATCTGACCCCAAAGAGTATCTGCCCTAACTTCGACATCATACTTCCTTAAAACATCCATAGTAGAGTTTGGTAAATTTAGTGTTCCAAATGCATCAATAGCACTAACAGTTGTGATAACACTCTTTAAACGTAAGGAATCAAAAAGTCCGGTAAGAGTGTCATTAATGGTGGTATCCACCAATTGGCTACTAATATATGTATCACCATGATCTAAAGGAAACGGAGTCAATAATACATTTGGATCAAAATCAATAACACCAGCTGCACCAATACCGTATAAATCACCATATACTCCGTCAAGCTCAACTGAACTTTGGGATTTAACAGCATAAATAATTTCTTGACCCATTGAGCGACTTATTACCAAATTTGAATTTGGAAAATCTGACACTCCTGGAGTTCCTGCGGAACTAATAAAACGCATGGTATCGATGGATTGGAATGACAAACCGGTATAATCAAATACCTGAGCAGTGGTTGAACCAGGTAATACTGTTTTCCCAGAAACTGCGGTATCAGCTAGGATGATTAATTCATCACCTATGGTGCCAATATCTGAAGAATCAATGGTGATTTGAGCCCAACTAAGTGAAGCGGTAATTAAGGCAAGCAAAATTGCAAACGTTGTTTTCATAAGTTTAGATTTAGTTAAAAGACTGAAGCTCATATAATTTTTTATACATTTTACTGTTCTTTATAAGCTCTATGTGGGTTCCGCTTTCAATAACTTTACCATGTTCAAGCACATAAATTTTATCGGCATTTACAATAGTAGATAAACGATGTGCAATTACAATAGATGTTCGTGATTTCATTAACATATCCAAAGCTTCTTGAACTAGTTTTTCACTTTCCGTATCTAAAGAGCTGGTTGCCTCATCCAGAATTAGAATAGGTGGATTATTCAAAATAGCCCGAGCAATACTTAAACGTTGTTTTTGCCCACCCGATAATTTGGCGCCACCATCTCCTACATTATAATTATAACCTCCTGGCAGATTTAAGATAAAATCATGCGCATTCGCCACCTTTGCAGCCTCCTCAATTTCAGTCTGTGAAGCTTCCGGATTACCTACCAAAATATTTCCTTTAATCGTATCGTTAAACAAGATGCTTTGCTGCGTCACCATACCTATTAGGCTTCTTAGCTCTTGCACCTTAATATTCTTTGTTGAAATCCCATCAATATTGATTTGTCCTTCACTAATGTCATAAAAACGAGGCAATAAATCTGCTAATGTTGACTTCCCACTTCCAGAAGGCCCAACTAGCGCAATCATTTCACCCTTATTTACATTAAGAGAAACACCCTTTAACACCTCATCCTTTTGATACTTAAAACGAATATCCTTGTATTCCACTTTATCAGTAAAGGTAGGCTTACTAACTGGGGAAATTGGGTCGGTAATCACATTCTCGGCCAACAGAATCTTGTCAATACGATCTAATGACGCCCTACCCTTTTGTACATTATAAATGGCAACTGTAAATGATTTTACGGGAGGAATTACTTGGGTAAATATGACAATGTAAACAATAAATTGAGACGCGGACAAAGCACTTTGATCATCAATAAGAATGAGTCTACCACCGTACCAAATTACAAAGACCAAAATAAGCACTCCTAAAAACTCACTTACCGGAGACGCCAAATCACGTTTACGATACATTTTGATCATCAATTGTGTATAGGATTCATTTTGATTATTGAACTTAAACCGAGTTAGTTTCTCTGCTGTAAAAGCTTTGATAATTCGAAGTCCGGAAATAGTCTCCTCCATCATAGCTACCAAACCACCCATTTGTTCTTGTCCATCATCAGAAGTCTTTTTTAAAGACTTCCCAATGCTTCCCACTATATAACCGGAAACAGGTAAAATTAAAACGACAAATAAGGTCAATTCGGGACTAATCATAACCAGAGTTATCAAATAGACAACAATGGAAAAAGGATCTCGAAACATCATCTCTAAAGAGGTCATAATTGTCCATTCTACTTCCTGAACATCATTTGTCATTCTAGACATGATATCCCCTTTTTTTTCTTCATTGAAATAAGAAATGGGAAGTCCAACCACCTTATTAAACACTTTATTTCTTAGATCACGCATTACACCAGTTCTAACTGTGGCCAAAAAGAAATAAGAAAAATATCGGGTAATGTTCTTTAGAAAAATAAACACTACAATGAGAATACAAATCAATAATAGCGCATTCATTTTTCCTCCTTCAGGGTTTCTAACTATGAGTTCGGCCATAAAGTAATAAAAATGATCCATTACTAATTCCGCATTAATTGCCCCCAAAGAAATAGTTTCGGGTACTTCAGCTAAATAATCCGCATATTCTTCATCTGTTTTTAGAAAAATTAAATTTAAGAATGGCGCTAGCATTCCTAAGGAAAACAATCCAAATACAACTGAAAGTAAATTCAGTAAAACGTTTAAAAACGCAGGTAATTTATAGTCTTTTATTAAAGCTAGTAGACTAAATAATTTCTTCATTTAAACGAAAAATTCTTAAGAATTAATGTTAGCCATATAAGTAGCTACATACTTACCAATTACATCAAACTCCAAATTAACACGCGTGCCAATTTTAAAAGTATGAAAATTAGTGTGTTCAATAGTAAATGGAATAATCGCAACGCTCAAATACCCAGGCACTGAATCTACAACCGTTAAACTTACTCCATTAATGGTAATAGATCCTTTTGGCACGGTTAAATTACCTTGTTTGGAATCATAATCAAATCCAAATTTCCAGCTCCCATGATCCTCTTCAATTTTTAAAACTGTTGCAGTTTGATCTACATGTCCTTGCACAATATGGCCATCAATCCTGCCATTCATCACCATACTTCGTTCCATGTTTACCTTATCTCCAACCTTTAAGTCACCAATATTGGCTTTATCCAAGGTTTCCTTAATCGCAGTAACTGTATATTGATCATTCTCTATCTTAACTACCGTTAGACACACTCCATTATGAGCGACACTTTGATCAATTTTCAACTCAGATGTAATGGATGATTTTAAGGTAATATGCAAGTTTTCTTGCTCTGTTTGAAGAGACCTCACCTCTGCCAGCTCTTCTATAATTCCTGTAAACATATCAAATTAATTACTGGGTTGCCCCGGTTTTTCACGAAGCAAAGTTACAGTTCCTTTAAGAACTCTTTCTACAATTCCTTGTAATCTTATTTCATACACCGTACATACATAAAAGTATACTCCAGTAGCCATTAATTCTTCTTCCGGACTATTTCCATTCCAACCCAAAGCCGGATCTGTGGTGTAATACACTTCCTCTCCCCAGCGATTATAGACATGCATATCTACTCGTTCTACATATCTCCAATCGGGTAAAGGAATAAAATAATCATTTACACCATCAATTCCTGGAGTAAATATATTTGGAAGTTCATAATAAGGACAGTTATCCACGCATACGGTGTTACTAGGTTCACTTTCATTTTTAAACGAATCTATAGCGGTTACATAGTAGCAACCCGCCACCGATGATAAATCAGAGAATGTGATGGTTGTATTTTCAGCACCATCAATAATCTCAATTAATTCTGATTCACCGAATTCAACCTGACTATAATAAATGTTATAGGAAACCACATCATCTGTGGTATCGCACACGTCATTAGGATTTAACCAAGACAGTTTATTGTAAAATAATTCACAATCTGATTCTATTTGAACATTTTGTGGCGGACAAGGTGCTTGCAGGTCTTTAGGAAATGAACAAACTATTTGAGAATTATTAATTAAAGGTCTTTCCAAAGCTGTATCCGAATACTGTCCAACCGTTTTAATATAATAGCAATACTCCCTTTCATTAACCAAATTACTATCTGTATAAACCAGAGAAGAACTTGAACCAATAAAATTAAAGGCTCCTGTATTATCCATTCTATACACTAACATGTTATTATTTTGCCATGGAACATCAATATCAAGTGATAATTCAAGACGATTATCTAATTGTTTGGCCTTTAAAAAAGGAGATGTTGCGGCACTAGAGGCACCCAGTAGTGAATCATTACTATAAATCTGAATTTTGTACGAATATTTAATTTCTTCGGTATTTAAATTTGCATCTACGTAAACCGTATCAATAAGTGCCAAATCAACATTAGACACGGAGGTAAATATAGGGTTAAAACTTGCATTACCCTCCTTTCTTAAAATTGTATACCGATAGGGCCCAGGATGTTTAATAACATCTATATCGGTAGGTTTAGACCATTTTATAGTATCAGAACCAATACTCGTATTTGTAATATTTACACTTACTCGAGTAAGAATTGGCACTTCTTTTCGCAAAGTGGCGCAACTTTCAACCGATGGATAACTTTCGGCTCCATCCTCAAAGAAAGCATAAACCATATAACAATACTGTTCACCAATAACCAATCCATTTCCATTCCCATCATCAATAAAACTAGTACTTCCTGCTCCAGTAGTACTTCCTATCAATTGATATCCTGTTGAAGCAGGAATACCCGTTTCGCAATTAGGAGCTATATAGCCAATAGAATCAGACTTTCTGTATATTCTATACCCAACCGCGTTTGTACAAGTTGCATACCCCCATGATACTTGCACATTTGAACCTATAGGTTCAGTGGTGAGCCCGGTAGGTGCCGGACCATTTACAGATATGCGCCAGTCATAATAATCCACTAAATTCACCTTAGGTGCATTGTCACTAGCCCTAAACACCACAAAATAGGGATAGGAACGAATATGATTACATTGAGTTGACCATCTGAATTCCGAAGAAACCACGCGTTCTCTTGTTTTTTCAGGAAAGGTTGCTTTAATTCCTTGAACTTCAAATGGATCTCCCTTAGCTTCGATGGTCACTTCCTGAAAATTGCCATTTGGTAATAAATCATTATCAATAGCGGTAACTGTCTTCATTAACACATCGGTAGCTGTTACACAGGTATCCGAAATCGGCTGAATTACTGGAGGGTTATTGGCGTTACAACTGGTTACATCAATTTGCAAATCTCTTAAAACACTACCTACCCTTATTATGGCAGTACCTACTCTTCTATATTCCTCAATTAGGATTGCCACATTATATTCTCCTTGAATTTGAGGACTATTCCATGTTAACGTGCCCGTTTGCGGATCAATGGTAATAGTATTATTAGGTCCAGCAGGCCATTGGTCTGGCAAAGTATAGTTAGGTATTGGATTACCTCCGGTTCCTAAACAGGAAACCAAGGAAAACACCAAGCTATCACTTTCACCATTATTCGAAATATCTTGATCTACCGCCCCCGGGTTATGTTCATAAATTTCATTTAAACAAGCATCATCAATTGGAGGATAATGTAGGTATGGCGAAGAATTTGGTACCCCAGATGGGAAAATTATTAATTCAGAATATAATGCAAACACCTGATTGATGGAGTTTGGAATATTCACAACCCCACTATTCCTATTAGGATCTTCCATGCTAATTTTATACGTACCTGTTCCTGGAAATGTATGATTAGTTTCATAAGAATTCCTCTTGATAGTAGTACTAATAGAATCTCCACAAGCTATACAAAAGGGTACTGGACTTGTACAAGTATTTCCATTAGTTCTACTTACAAATTTACTTGTTCCATCACCAAAGAAAACTTCTACCTCACACCTATCTGCGGTATAAGATTGAATATCCGTATAAGTGGTTACCGTAATTTTATATGTAAAGCCAGAAATATGTTCATAGGTAATCTCACCCGCTCTATTATGCGTAGCAAAGGATTGCAAAGAAATCAATCCAAAAAATATAATAAGTAACGTTAATTTATTTCTCATTCTTTTACTTACGTATAGGTTAACGTAGATTTATTGACAAAGGTATAGTATTAATACTACTATTTTTGTCATCTTTAAGTCACCCAAATATGACGGAATTATACCAATTTAGGTTGCTCTAAAATACAATTCATTTGAAGTGTTACCTATTTTTGTAACTCTTGTTAAGAAATGAATTTTTCAGAATCACGTATCAAGTCAAAAAATGAAGAAAGTTTCAGATAAAATAAAAGTTGCCATTTCATGTGGTGATATTAATGGGGTAGGACTAGAAATTATTATTAAGTCCTTTCTAGATACTCGGATGTTTGAATTATGCACCCCTTTAGTGTATGGTAACGGATTGGTTTCTAAGGCATATCGTAAAGAAATTGGCACTCAAGATTTTAGTTTCAATTTCATACAAAACCATCAAAAGTTCCATACTAAGAAGGTAAATTTAATTGATATACCCGAACATAAGCCTAAACTCAATTTTGGGACCGTAGCTAACGATTCTGGTATACTAGCATATGAATCCATAAAGCAGGCGACTTTAGCACTTGCCTCAAATCATGCAGATGTTTTGGTTACAGCACCCATTCATAAACAAAATATACCATGGGAAGATGACAATGTAAAAGGGCATACAGAGTATCTAGCCAATTATGCTGGTGAGGAAAACCCATTAATGATGATGGTTCATAATAACCTTCGAGTTGGCGTTGTTACTGGTCACGTACCCCTTAAAGATGTTGCCAGTGTATTGACTAAAGAAAAAATTGTAACCACTCTGGAGGTATTTAAGAAAAGTCTCATTCAAGATTTTAATATCCACCAACCTCGAATTGCTGTTTTAGGATTAAACCCGCATGCTGGAGATAATGGTGTGATTGGTAAAGAAGAGCTAAATACCATTATTCCTGCCATTGATGAGTTCAATTCCCAGAACAATATTGCAATTGGGCCTTTTCCTAGCGATGGTTTTTTTGGGTCGGGCCAATTCAAAAAGTTTGACGGGGTTTTAGCTATGTACCATGACCAAGGACTGATTCCATTTAAAACCATTTCAAATAATGAGGGAGTAAATTTTACTGCTGGATTACCCATT
Organism: uncultured Flavobacteriales bacterium; assembly: GCA_913057875.1. Taxonomy (GTDB): domain Bacteria; phylum Bacteroidota; class Bacteroidia; order Flavobacteriales_G; family Salibacteraceae; genus CAJXZP01. Next base: position 2,674 of record CAJXPI010000011.1, on the reverse strand, counting down.
GTAAGAACTTCACCAGATCATGGAACGGCATTTGACATAGCAGGTCAGAACCAAGCCGACTCTACAAGTTTTAGAAATTCGGTATATTTAGCGATTGACATTTTCAGAAACAGAAAAGATTATAGAGAATTAACCCAAGATGTATTAAAGATTAAAAAAACTAAATAAAAAAGAGGTAGCTAACTTCTCTTTTTATGGACAATCGTATAAAAAAATAAAGGGAGAGCTCCTCAACTCCCCCTTTCACTCCTTTCACTCCAATTACTATTTTAGACCAAGTCTAATGCAGTAAAGAACCTAAACAATTCAATTTACGAGATTTTTTTAATAAAGTTTCTTATTTCCAAATAAAAGGCCCATCAATTCTATCAAGCTCTTTTATTCATAACGGGTTGCAACCTACTTTATTCTAACCCCATTTTTGTAGGTGATTGATTTTATGGATTTTCCTTCCTCATTAAACAGTTCATACTTTCCATGGAGCCTCCCATTCTTGTAATAACTATGATTTACCACAACTCCTTTTTCATTATACACTTTACATTCGCCATTAGGTCGATCATCTTTATACCCTTGCTCTCTTTTTATTTGACCCTGTGGGTAATTGAAAATCCATTTACCCGTTTTGGATCCATTAGAATAATTTCCAGAGGATTCTAATCTTCCGTATTCTGTAAAATACTCCCACTTACCCTCTTTTAAATTTTGGCTAAAATTTCCATGCTCTCGAACTATTTCCTTTGGATACCAAAATGTCCATTCGCCCGTTCTAGTTCCATTATCCCATTTACCAGCATACTTTGGATACCCGGCCTCAAACCAGCCTTCCCAATCACCATTGAGTTTTCCTTCTTTAAAACTTCCCCTATCTTTTAATTTACCTGTTTCAAAGTAGGACACCCACTCCCCTTCTTCTTTACCTTTTAAAAAGTGCCCATTTGTGAAAATTTGACCGTTTTCCCAATAACTAAACCATTCTCCGTTCTCCAGGTCGTTCAAATAACTTCCGGTACGAAAAAGCTTTCCACTCTCAAAGGAATACTTCCAAACTCCATGTTTTAGACCTTCTATATATTCTCCTTCTGATTCCTTATTTCCATTTCTAAAATATACCTCCCAATGCCCACTTTCTTTACCTTCTAAATAATCACCTTTCCAATCTTTATCTCCATTATCAAAGAAGGCAACCCATTCCCCATCACGTTCATTATTGGTGTATTGTCCTTTTCTACTTATTTGGCCATTTGGAAAATACAATTCATAAGCCCCTGTTATCTCCCCTTTATTAAAGTTCATTTTTTTCCAAAGCGCACCCTCTGGATACCAATACTCCCAATTTCCATGAGGTAACCCATTTGAAAACTCACCCGAATACTTTAATTCCCCTGATTCAAAATACTTTTTGGCCATCCCCATCCTAAGCCCTTTCTTAATCTCCGACACCTCTCTGAGACTTTCTGTCGCATAATAATACTTCAATACCCCACTACCATCTTTAACCGTTTGAACTCCGTTCAAATCCCAGAAGTCTACAATCAACCTTGAGCCATTTTTGCATTCTTCGACTTTCCACAAAATACCCTGTGGGGTCCAGAATTTCCAAGTAGAGTCACAAGCATCTCTTTTAAAATAACCTTCTTCCTTTTTAGTTCCATCTTCATACCAGGCGAGATAAACACTATCACGTAAGCCCCTATAATAATAGTTTTCTATTTCCTTTTTACCATTTTCGAAATACAAGATCTGTTTACCATTTACAAAACCTCTTCGATACTCCGTTTCCTCAGATAATTTTCCAGACGGGAAATAATATTTCCATAACCCAGTCTCTTTACCGTCAAACATTCCTCCTTCACTTTTCTTTTGAGTTTCGGCTTTGTCGTAATAATCAACAAACTGTACGGATTCTTGACCATTAACCGTAAAAAGTCCCATCATAAATAGGGAAACTAATAATTTGCGCATCGCTATAATTTTAAACAAAAATAAAAGCCAGAATGCCCCCATATGCAACCATAATGAAAATATATTCACATTTATTTTGGAAGAGGAAACAAGCCAATTTTATTTATAATTTAGCATAAATATTGTTATGCAGCATAACAATTGGGGTAAGGATAAAGATTTACTTTCAGAAGCATATATGACTCAAGTCGGTATACCGGTTAAAGATGATATTGTCGTAGGTATTAATACAGATAATAATAAACAACATTCAGATCAAGAGTATAGTGGTGATAAAAAATGTTCTCATGAGGAGCATGATTCTTCTGAAATTCATATGGCATTATCCGAACTTAAAAAAACTATAGAGTATGCTAGTGAGTTAGAAAATATGCTCAAATCAGCAAATAGTTTAGAGGGGTGGACGGCAGCAAAAATTACTAAAGCATCTGATTATTTATCATCCGTTTATCATTGGTTAGATTACGATGAAAATAAGGATGTACCTAACCATAGTGAAGATTCAGAAAATTATTAACAGTAATTACCATGGTAAAGTTTAAACAATATTTTGAAGAAAGGGTAATCTTAGGCTTAATTGAGTTCTTTGATATAGAGGGTATTGGTATAGTACCAGCAAAGCTTGATTCTGGTAACGGTGCTTACAATGTTCTCCATGGAGAGGACTTGCAAGAGCAGGGCTCTAAGGTGTTTTTTAGAACTGTTAACG
>CAJXPI010000010.1 GCA_913057875.1 uncultured Flavobacteriales bacterium | reverse complement strand
ATCTACACAGAGTAGATCGTCGGCAGCGTCAGATGTGTATAAGAGACAGGAATTCAGAGTATGACGATAATAAGAAACCCTACGGACCGGGAATGGCTAGTATTGTGATTGTAGATAAACAAAATCATATACGTGGTTATTTTGACGGCAATCAATACATAGATCAATCAAGTATAATAGACGTTATTAAACGTGTTCGATTAGAAGAATACCAAAAAAACGCCAAAAGAAGGGAGGACAATTTTGAAAGAAGAAGGGATAAAAAATAAGATTATAGCCATCATTGCTATTGTATTACCAGTGGCCGTTGCCATTTTGTATTATTTGCCAAAAGGGGATGCAAGTGAGCTGGTGCGTTCTATTCCAAAGTTCAATGCGATGCTAAACGGAGCTACTTTTGTGGTTTTGGTTATGGGCATTGTAGCCATTAAGAAAGGTAATAAAGTGCTTCATGGTAACTTAATGAAATCTGCGTTTATGTTGGGTGTTCTTTTCCTTATTGGATACGTTACCTACCATTCTCAAGTAGAAAGCACGCATTTTGGTGGAGAAGGGACCGTAAAATATGTATACTTTTTTCTATTAATTACTCATATTGTATTGGCTGCGGGATTGGCACCAATGGTATTAGTAACTATTTCAAGAGCTTTAAAAGGCGATTTTGAGGGGCATAAAAAGATTGCGAAATGGACCTATCCAATTTGGATGTACGTTTCGGTTACTGGAATTATTGTGTATTTAATGATTGCACCTTACTATCCAGTAGTATAAAATTAATAAGATGAAAAATAGGTTCTATTCTGTATTGTGTGCCGTGGTAATGCTTTTCATTACCCAAGTAAGTTCTGCGCAATGTAGTATGTGTAGGGCTATTGTAGAGACAGATATCTCTGGTAAGGGAGCTGGTATCAATAATGGAATTGTTTACCTAATGGCTTTTCCCTATTTCTTAGTGGCTTTAATGGCTTTTGGTTTTGTATATAAGATGCGTAAGGATGCTAAATTGGTATAAGGCTAAAGCTTTTACCTAAAATGCTTCATTTATTGGTAAAAGAACAAATTACTTACAGATAATAAGCCTATAGCCAAGGTCAAGCACTGATTTTTGTATGGTAAATTGGTTTTGAAGATATTTTCTAAGCCTGTGCCCAATGCTTTTGCCGGCTACCAAAGCCCTTCGCTTATTGCCTTTGTCATCAGCCTTAGCTTAAAGCCTTCGCTCATAGCTTTTGCCTATTGCCAACAGCCTTTGCTTATTGCTAAAGAATTTACTCTATTTTCTCAATCGGAGTTAACTCCAACTTTTCTAAAGGGGGGAGCTCAATCATACCCGCTTTAATAAAAGCGGTTGGAAACTCTTGTTTTACCAATTCCAAATCAATCTGAGCATCAATCTTTGTACGGTAATCACCTACACGCACTTCATAGTTAGGACTTCTCCACGCTACATGCGTATCTACTCCCTCAAATTTCTGTTCAAATTTCTGGGCCATGTCACGTGCTTTTAAGCGACTATTAGCCCCGGAACCTGCGTACAGTAAAATGGTATATCCTTTAATTTGTGGATGTTGCTTACTGTACTCTGTATATTTTTCGTTTTCTGTAAGGATTGCAGGTTCTACCTTAATGGTTTTGGTTCCAGGTACAATCACCTTTGGAGTAACAACGGAAGAATCTGTTTGATTAGACCAATTAGAAGTGCTTTCTAACGATTTTAAAGTATCCGATTTTTGAATTGGGGTCCAGCCTTCATTTTCCTCCTGCGCAGAAAGAAGATTCACACTTAAAAAAAATCCTACACACATCCAATACTTCATGTCGTTCAATTTGATATGACAAATGTAAGCAAATAGCACACCTAAGGCCAAGGCATAAAAAAAGGAAGGCTGTCCAAAACCTTCCTTATTACTGTATGATAGTCGCCTAAATTACTAACATACAATCATGAAAACTGGTATTTATTGCACGATAACTTTTCGTACTTCAACTTCATTACCCTGGTTTATGGTAATTAGAACTACCCCAGTGTAATCATGGAGTTTGATGTTCTTGTTGTATTCCCCATCCCCATCGTACGAGTCGGTATACAAATTCATTCCGTCAATGGTATCCACTGAAATTTTTACCTTCCCTTCTTGAGTAGGTTCAAATTCTAATCGAACCATTCCTCTAGATGGATTTGGAGAAATTTCTAGATGGGATAACATTTCAGAATTGCCCCCATCACTTAAAATGGCTTCTTCATCTTCAATGATGATTTTCTTTTTGATGATAACGGTCTTAGATTCTTTCGCATCGGCTTGATCCATTTCTATATCTAAATCAATGTCAATATTGAGTTCATTTAATAGCTCCTGAGCGTCTTCAATGGTTTTAGTGATTTGTTCCTCATCAAACTCCATTACTTTCTCTACACGCTCTCCATTTTCATCGGTGTATTTCATTTCTATTTTAATTGACTCTCCGTTTTCACCATCGGTAATATTGACGTCCATATCTTCCATATCAAAAGAGTGATTTCCGTCTTCATTCCAAACTACCTTTTCTACCCTGTGTTCTTGTCCTTCATCACCCTCGGTGACCACAATAATTTTTCGGGCATCACCCTTTTCCATACCTTCTACATCCATATGAAATTCCATGCCTTCCATGGTTTCTGTACGTTGCATGGTTACGGTATGCACATCTTCAATGGCTCGTTCTATATTTTTTTCTAGGTAATCGTCAGCTTCTTTGCCCTTGTAAATAACAATAGTTTTTTCACCATTTTCAATGGTGGTAACAGTTACTTGCGATTCCCCATTTATTTCTTCTACTTCAACCGTTTTGGTTTTCTGAATCTCCTTTTTAACACTTGGAGGAGGTGGTGGGGGTGGTGCCCCCTGTGCTACGCCTAGAGTACTGCTACACGCAGCCATTAGTGTGAAAATAAGTGTAGGAAAAAGAGATGCCCTCTTAATTGTACTGTTTTGCATAATTCTAATTTTACTGGTTGATATAGGTAGCAGGATCAACTTTTTTATTGTCTTCTTCAATTTCGTAATGTAGATGTGGGCCGGTTGAGGCTCCGCTATTACCTACTTTTGCAATAACTTGGTATTGAAACACCTCCTCTCCTAACTCTACATCAATTTCAGATAAATGGGAATAGGTTGTTTTTAAATGGTGGCTATGGGTAATGGTAATCTGATTTCCGTAGCCTTTGTTTTGGTGAATAATTTTAGTCACTTTACCATCTGCGGTAGAAATAACCGAAGTTCCATACTTTGCAATGTAATCCATGCCGGAATGTAATTGTTCTACTTTGTAAATGGGATGCACCCGATTCCCGTAACCAACTACTCTTATTATTTGAGATTCTTTAATAGGTTTAATGCTCGGTTCCGAATGCGATTTATGACTAAAATTAAGAGTGAATAAAGCAATACCCATAAAAATGGAAGGAATGATTAAATATTTCATAATGCGTTGAATTTTAGTAGTAAACGATAGCTAGTGAATTGCTGAGTTCAAAAGTAGCTTTCTTTGAAGTTCGTATTGTTAAGCATAACTTAATGGATGTTAAATTACGTTAAACCCATAAAACACTAGGGTTTAAGTGTATTTTTGCTATGAATGCAGAGTAACATCATCAAGCTTCTTATTATCTCTATTGCCACCGCAGTAATTGCTTTAATTGCGATGCAATATTATTGGGTACATAGCTCCTTGGAGTTACGTAAAGAAGAATTTGGAAGAAATGTGAGCGATGCCCTAAAATCCGTTTCCGATTACTTGATGCGTCATGAGGCGGCTTCTATGATTAAAGCCCAAGAACAAAACCGCTATTACTTTATTGATGAAAATGCGGAAGAAAAAATCCTTTTAGCAGGAGGCGATACTACCTATGAGTACATGATGGTGGAGCAGTTTGAAAGGAGTGGTGATCAGGTTAAAATTTCTATCCGTGAAGAAAAGGATGGAATGGAGGTTTCTACCACCGAAGAATTACGCGATCGTAAGTTGCCGGCCTTTGGTGAAGATAAGAATGACGGCAATGAAACCTGGGCCTTTGGAAGTGGAGGAACCCAACCCTATCAGGCCATTTCCTTAAATAAGGAAATGCAAAAACGCATAGAGAAGAACAAGGCCTATGTGGGAGAAATTGAGAAAAGTTTACGGGTGGTAAATTCGAATGAGAAATTAGAAGATCGGATAGATTCCTTATTCTTGGACTCCATTCTGCACTTAGCGCTTTATGAAAGAGGGGTACATACCAATTTTGAATTTGGAGTTTTTGATGCCGAAGGGGTTTTTCGGTTTGGGAATAAAAATGTACCCAGCGGAAAGTTGGAGGAGTCCATGTATAAAACCCGCTTATTCAAGAATGACCTAACCGGTAAGCCCGGTTTCTTGAAAGTGTATTTTCCAAAAGAGAAAGGTTTTGTATTACGTTCCACCTTCTCCATGCTCCTAACATCGGCTTTTGTAGTATTGGCTATTATCTACATTTTTTACTGGACGGTAAAGGCTATCATTACGCAAAAGAAAAACTCTGAAATCAAAAACGATTTCATTAATAACATGACCCATGAGTTGAAAACACCAATTTCAACCATTTCATTAGCAGTAGAAGTTTTGAATGACCCTACCATGTCAGAAAACAAAAGCTTATTGAACCGTTATTTGGGAATGATCAATGAGGAGAATAAGCGTTTGGGCATGTTGGTAGAAGAGGTATTGCAAAGTGCGGCCTTAGATCGAAGTGCTTTTAAATTAAAACAGGAGCCTTTAGATATAGCCATTTTGGTTAACGAAGTGGTGGGTAAAATGGATATCAAAGTAAAAGAACGCCAAGGCTCGGTGAATGTGGATATTGATCCAACGGGTAACTATGCATTTAACGGAGACCGTGTTCATTTAACCAACGTATTATACAATTTGATGGATAATGCCATTAAGTATTCGCGTGAGCAACCCGAAATAAAGATTGAGGTACTAAATGTAGTTAACACCATTGCCATTCGCGTTTCTGATAACGGAATTGGTATTGGACAAGAGCACGTAAAAAAGGTTTTTGAAAAGCTGTATCGTGTGCCTACTGGGAACTTGCACGATGTGAAAGGATTCGGTCTGGGCTTAAATTATGTTAAAACCATCGTCACAAGACACCAAGGAAGCGTGGATGTGAAGAGTGTTTTAGGAAAAGGTTCTACTTTTAGCATTTATTTACCACGAGAGGTAAAAAAGAATAATTCACCTGAACAAGAAAAATAAAATACTATGCAAAATTTCAAATTACTAGTTGTAGAAGATGATCCAAATTTAGGAACCATTTTAGCCGAATACCTTCGCGCTAAAGACTATGATGTGACTTTATGTGTAGATGGTGAAGAGGGTTTTGATTCCTTTACTAAAAGAGAATACGATTTAGTAATCTCTGATGTTATGATGCCAAAGAAGGATGGTTTTACCATGGCTTCTGAAATTAGAAAGATTAACGGTAAAGTGCCTATCATCTTTTTAACGGCAAAGTCAATGAAAGAAGATACTATTGAAGGGTTTAAGCTTGGAGCAGATGATTATATCACTAAGCCTTTTAGTATGGAAGAATTGCTATTGAGAATCAACGCTATTTTAAGAAGAACCAAGTCTGAAATACTGGAAGAGGAAAACGTAAAAGATTTAAGTCTGGGTATGTTTACCTTTAACCCTAATGAGCGTACTTTGGTAAGTGGTGATACTACCGATAAATTGACTTCTAAAGAGTCGCAATTATTGAAGTTATTGGCGCAGAACAAAAACGAAGTGTTAGAACGTGAATTTGCCTTAAAAGCCATTTGGGGTGACGATAGTTATTTCAACTCGCGTAGTATGGATGTGTATATTACCAAATTGCGTAAATATTTACGTCCAGATGAGAACTTAGAGATCATCAACGTTCATGGTAAAGGATTTAAGCTAATTGTAAAGAAGGGCTAAATATTTTTTTCAAAACTCGGTACAGTTTTTGAAAACGGATAGATTTGCACGTCTTAAAACAAAGCGATGAATCTATCTAAAATCACACTTCTAGCTATTGCTCTAGTATTTTCTACTGCAGCATTTTCACAAATCAACTTAGGATTAAAATTCGGGAGTAATTACAACTTCAATGGGTTTGAATCTGATAGTTTAGATTTTTCATTAGATAATGCGGTTACTTTTCAAGCCGGTGGCTTAGTTCGTGTAAAAATCAAAAAGATTCATCTTCAAGCCGAAGGTTTATTTAGTAGCCGTAAAGGTGAAATCATTTCGGGTACTGGAATTAATTCAAAAATCAATTTTTACACTTTTGACGTGCCTTTAATTGTAGGGTACAAATTAATGGATTTAAAAGTGGTGAAAATACGTTTAAACGCGGGTTTAGTGCCGTCTTTCAATATTGCCAAATTGGGTGATTTAAATGAATTGGATTACAAAGATTCGTTTTATTCTGCTATGGGTGGTGTATCGGTTGATATTCCGTTATTCTTGTTTGATTTAAGATACCAAGGTGCCGTTGGCGATTACTACCAATTGCAAAACGTAAATCACAATACCACACTTAGCAATAGCTTACTGACTTTATCCGTAGCTTGGAAAATTATCTAAGTTTCTAAAGAATTAAAACCAAAAAGCCCCGATAGAGAAATCTATCGGGGCTTTTTTATGCGTTGTATTTTCTTACAAACAAGGAGTTCTTCCTCCGTCTACCGGTATATTAATTCCGTTAATGTAACTCGCAGCCGGAGAAGCTAAAAATGCAATAGCGTTAGCTACTTCTTCTGGTTCAGCAACTCGTTTCATAGGAACTGCAGCTGCCATTGTTGCTAATACGTCATCAGCAGATTTACCCGTTTGATTGGCTTTATTTTCGGCAATAGATTGTAACCTAACCGTATTTGTAGCTCCAGGAAGTACGTTATTTACCGTGATGTTAAATTGACCTAGTTCGTTAGCCAAAGTCTTTGACCAATTCCCTACCGCACCTCTAATGGTATTAGAAACACCTAAACCGTTCAATGGTGCTTTTACCGAAGTAGAAATAACGTTTACAATACGTCCAAAACCGGCTTCTTTCATTCCAGGAACCAAAGCTTGCGCTAATAGTTGGTTGGCAATTAAGTGCTGGTTAAAGGCAATTCTATAAGATTCAGGATCTGCATCAATAGCTAATCCACCAGCAGGTCCACCGGTATTGTTTACCAAAATATGAACTGATTTTTCGTTGGCTACAAAAGTTTCTAAAGCCGCTGCTAATGCAGATGGATCAGAAAAATCGGCTGCTAAATAACTATGGTTAACTCCGTTTCCGGGTAATTTAGCTACTTCTGCTTTTAATTTTTCTTCATTACGAGCTACTAGAACTACTTCTACTCCCATGTTAGCCAATTCTTCTGCAGCAGCACGTCCAATTCCTTGAGTACTTCCGCAAACCATGGCACGTTTACCTGTTAAATCTAAATTCATTGTTGTTGATTTTGGATGCCAAAAGTACAATATCCTCTTGCTAAAAATAGAAGATGCATTGAATAATTATAGAGGGCTAAAGGAGGCAAATGCTTATTTTTACCGCCAATAAAATCTTTAATATGGCAGTTGCAGCACCTTTTAATTTATGGAAGTGGATAGAAGACAATCAAGATCTTTTAAAACCACCAGTGAGTAATAAGAACTTATACATTGATTCTGGCGATTATATCGTAATGATTGTTGGCGGTCCAAACGCACGTAAAGACTACCACTTCAATGAAACAGAAGAATTATTCTTTCAGTTAAAAGGAGAAATTAATGTGCGCATTCAAGAAAACGGTAAAGCCCGCGATGTAGCCATTAAAGAAGGAGAAATGTTCTTGTTACCCGCGCGTATTCCTCACTCACCAATGCGTGGAGAAAATACCGTTGGATTAGTAGTAGAACGCAAACGTGGAGGCGATTTAAAAGATGGCTTAATGTGGTTTTGCGATGAGTGTAACAACAACTTGCACAAAACGTTTTTCCCATTAACTGACGTAGAAAAAGATTTCTTACCTAAGTTCAAAGAGTATTATGCCTCTGAAGATTTAAGAACATGTAACCGTTGTGGACACACCATGGAAACCGATCCAAGATTTACAGAATAAAATTACCACCACTAAAAAATAGACCAATGACAGATTATTCTGGATTAAAAATAGACACGCATACGCACATCATGCCTCGCCATATTCCTGATTTCGCTAAGAAATTTGGGTACGAAGGTTTCATTATGTTGCATCACCATGACCATGACGATAATGTAGACATGATGCAAGGCGAAAAGTTTTTCAGAACCGTTGAGCCCAATTGTTTTGATCCACAAACGCGAGTAAACGATTACAATTTAACCGGAACACAAGTACAAGTTATTTGTACGGTTCCAGTACTTTTTGCCTATTTCGCTAAGCCTGAACACGGGTATGAAGTAGCCAAGTTTTTAAATGACGATATTGCCAATACGGTGGCAAATGACCCTAAACATTACATTGGTTTAGGAACCTTGCCGATGCAAGATGTAGAGCTTTCAGTTAGAGAGTTACACCGCATTAAAGAATTAGGATTAGCCGGTATTCAAATTGGGTCAAACATTAACGATTTGAACCTAAACGAAGAAGTGTTTTACCCAATATGGAAAACCTGTCAAGAATTAGGTTTAGCTATTATGGTTCATCCTTGGAACATGATGGGCTTTAATGAAATTAAAAAATACTGGTTACCTTGGTTAGTGGGAATGCCAGCTGAAACAGCTCGTGCGGCCGCATCTATGATTTTTGGTGGGGTATTCGATAAGTTTCCAGAATTACGTGTTATGTTCTCTCATGCAGGTGGGTCTTTGATTCCAACTATTGGTAGATTAGAACACGGGTTCAATTGTCGTCCTGATTTGGTAGCTATTGATAACCCAAATAACCCAAGAGATTACTTTGGCAAATTTTGGGTAGACAGCATTACCCATGATCCAGATTTATTGCATTACATCATTAAGCAAATAGGTACCGAAAGAATTACCTTAGGTAGTGATTACCCGTTCCCATTAGGTGATTTAGAAATTGGTAAATACATCTTAGATATGGGCTTGTCGCCAAAACAAATTGAAGATATTTACTGTAATTCACCGCTAGAATGGTTAGGGGTAGATAAGTCTAGATTTCTGTAGCCAATGAAAAAAGCGTTCCTACTATTTCTAATCTTATTCTTGTTTTTTGGTACTGGATGGAGCCAAAAGAACGGGATTTCTGAGTCTAAAAAACGACCTAGAATTGGATTGGTTTTAAGTGGTGGAGGCGCTAAAGGCTTTGCTCATATTGGGGTAATTCAGTTACTAGAAGAAGTAGGAATTGTCCCCGATTATGTAACCGGCACAAGTATTGGAAGTATTGTAGGTGGATTATATTCTATGGGTTATTCGGTAGAAGAAATGCACAGTTTGGCCGATACTACCAACTGGGATATGGTACTGTCTAATACGGTTCCACTATCGGAAGTTACTATTTCGGAAAAACCCTATTATGGGAGTTTCCTTACCGAAATGGATATTACTAAAAAGGGTGTTTCGCTTCCGGGTGGGTTAATTGAAGGGCAAAATTTATTAGAATACCTATCCGTTTTATCGCGTCCAGTACATGGGGTAAATAGCTTTTTAGATTTTCCCATTCCGTTTACCTGTGTGGCTACTGATATTGTAAATGCAAAACCAGTAGCCCTAAACCAAGGAAATATTATTGATGCCATTCGCGCAAGTATGGCTATTCCTACGGCTTTTACTCCGGTAGAATACGATACCCTATTGCTAATTGATGGCGGGTGGACGCGTAATCTACCTGTACAAGAAGCAAAAGACATGGGAGCTGATATTATTATTTCGGTAAATGTAGGTGCGCCATTGCTCAAAAAGGAAGAGCTGCAAAGCATGATTTCCATACTGGATCAAACGGCTTGGATGATGAGTGTAAAAGATACTGAAGTTCAATTGGCTAATTCTGATTATGTAGTTACCCCTCCCGTTAGTACTTTTTCAACTTTTGCCTTTGATGAAGCGGATACCATTATAAAGTTAGGGTATGAAGAGGCTTTAAAGCAAAAAGAGGTGTTTCAGGCACTTTCTGATAAAATCTATGGGAAGACCAAACCTGAAAAAGCGCAAAAGATTTTTGATGAAGAAAAGTACGTTATCAGTGATGTTCAGGTAAACGGAACCAAATTAACTTCCGAAAAGTTTATCACGGGTAGGTTAGGGATTAAAATGAATGAGCCCATTTCGGCCCAGGAAGTGGCGCGTAAAATTGGTTTATTGTACGGTTCATTGTACTATAAGAAAGTGAGTTTTGAGTTGGTTCCCCAAACTGATAGTACCCAACAATTGCAAGTAAATGTGGTGGAAGATAATCCTGCTAAACTTAAATTATCCTTGTACTATGATAGCGAAAATAGTATTGGAATTAATGCCAACGTTACCGTACGTAATTTAGCTCTAGAAAACTCGCGCCTCATTTTTGATGGGTTTCTTTCTGAGAACCCAATTCTAGGAGTGAAATATTTAAAATATATGGGCTTAGATCAACAGGCCTTTTTGTATGCAGATTTCCGTTACACCAAAGATTCCAATTACCAGTGGGAGAATCTGTATGGTCAGCCCGCAGGTTTTAATTACAATGAACTTATTGGACAATTGGGGTTTGCTTATACTTTCGATAATAACTTTTTGTTAGGTGCTAGTTACGGGGTATTGGGAGCCAAAGCGAATCCAACCACCAATCCAGATACCATTATTGACCAATGGCGTCAAAAACAAAACCCACTTCATTTTGTAGCCACATACAACAGTTTTGATAAGGCTGTTTTTCCAACGCGTGGGTTTAAAGGGCATGCCTATGCATCGTACCATTTTAATATAAATCACACGGCTAAATTACGTCCCGATTATGTAGGTATTCCGCAGGAATTGGTTGATGAAATTGTACATGTTGACCCCTATTATATGTTTAGAGTTTCAATGCAGCATTTTATTCCGGTAAGTAAAAATGTTTCCATGTATTGGGATGCGCGATTGGATATGGGGTCGCAAGATGAGATTGGTTTTAATGAACACTCTAAAATAGGAGGAATTGCTCCTATATTAAATTCGGGGGTGCCCTTTTGGGGTTTAACGAGAAATGAGTTGAATATTAGTCAACTGAGTATTCTTTCTGCGGGTTGTCAATGGAATATTTCTGGGGGGCTGTTTTTAAAGGGAAAAGTGAACTACTTGAATTCTCAGTACCCCATGGAATTAATTTATGGCGAAAATCGCCAAAATACTTTTGAGCTATATGGGAAAATGCGAACTGAACTTTGGGGTGGTGGATTAGAGTTGGCATATAGTTCTCCTTTAGGGCCAATTCGTGCTGTAGTTCATAAAAATACTGAAAGTGATGCGGTCCATTTGTTTGTAGGTATTGGCTATAATATCTATAAATCGGATGGGGATTATTAATAGTCTTATTTTCTTTACTTGTATAACAACTAGTTAAGGTTTTGGACATTTAAACCCTAATATTAAGTTGCTGTTAACTCTTTCTTTATATTACTTTTGCAGCTCAAATCGTGAAATATGAGTGATGCCATCCAACACGAATGCGGAATCGCATTTGTTCGTCTTTTAAAGCCATTAACTTATTACAAAGAGAAGTACGGAACATCGTTCTACGGGCTCAACAAAATGTATCTCTTGATGGAGAAACAGCACAACCGAGGCCAAGATGGTGTAGGTTTAGCTAACATCAAGTTAAACATGAAACCCGGACAACGTTACATTTCACGTCACCGTTCAGTAGATCAACAACCCATTAAAGATGTGTTTCAACACGTTCACTCTCGTTTTCAAAAATATGAAGGTGATTTAGCCGATAAGCTAAATGATGTAGAGTACTTGAAAGAAAACGAAGGTTTTACTGGAGAGGTATTTTTAGGTCATTTACGTTACGGTACGTACGGGAAAAATTCTATTGAAGCCTGTCACCCATTTTTGCGTCAAAACAACTGGATGACCCGTAACTTGGTATTAGCAGGTAACTTTAACCTGACCAACGTAGACGAATTATTTGATATCCTGGTACGTATTGGTCAGCACCCAAAAGAGAAAGCAGATACCGTTACGGTAATGGAAAAAATTGGACATTTCTTGGATGTAGAAAACCAAGAGCTGTTTGATAAGTACAAAACTTTAGGATACAGTAACGAAGAAATCACGGATTTAATTGCTAAAAACCTGGATGTCGCTAACATTTTAAAACGTGCCTCTGAATCTTGGGATGGTGGTTATTTAATGAGTGGAATTATGGGCCATGGTGATGCTTTTGCCTTCCGTGATCCAAATGGTATCCGTCCGGCATATTATTACCAAGATGATGAGGTTCTTGTGGTAGCGTCTGAAAGACCCGCCATTCAAACTACATTTAATGTAGGTTACGAAAAGGTACAAGAGTTAGATCGTGGGAAAGCCATTATTGTAAAGGCTGATGGAACTATAAAATTTGAGCAAATCATTGAGCCTAAGGAAAATTTAGCATGTTCATTTGAGCGTATTTATTTTTCGAGAGGATCGGATAGAGAGATTTACCAAGAACGTCAAGATTTAGGAAAAAACATCTTTCCTAAGGTACTGGAAAGCATTAATGGCGATCTAGATAATACCGTATTCTCCTTTATTCCAAATACAGCGGAGGTATCGTTTTACGGTTTAATGAAAGCCGCTAACGATCACTTAAATGTGCGTAAAACAGAAGAAATTGCCGCCTTAGGTGCCGCAGCTACTCCTGAAAATGTGAACGAGATTTTATCAAAGACTACCCGTATGGATAAGTTGGCTATTAAAGATGCCAAATTACGTACGTTCATTACGCAAGATGAAGGTAGAAACGACTTGGTAGCTCACGTGTATGATGTGACTTACGGAGTGGTTAAAAACCAAAAAGATACCTTGGTAATGATTGATGATTCAATTGTTCGTGGAACTACTTTAAAACAAAGTATTCTTAGAATTTTAGACACGCTTCATCCAAAGAAAATCATTATTGTTTCTTCCGCACCGCAAATTCGTTACCCTGATTGTTACGGAATTGATATGGCGCGTATGGGTGATTTTATTGCATTTAGAGCTGCCGTTGCTTTATTAGAAGAAAGAGGCATGTCTAAGGTACTGGATAAGGTATATGAAAAGTGTAAAGCACAAGAATCGTTACCAAAATCAGAAATTAAAAATTACGTGAGTGAGGTATATGATCCGTTCACGGTAGAAGAAATATCTGCAAAAATTGCGGAGTTGGTTACGCCAACTGAAATTGATGCCGAAGTAGAAGTAATTTACCAAGGGTTAGAAGGCTTAAAAGAAGCGTGTCCAAACAATCCGGGTGATTGGTACTTTTCAGGTAAATATCCAACTCCAGGTGGATTCAAAGTAGTAAACAGAGCGTTTATGAACTACATGGAAGGAAGTAACGAAAGAGCGTACTAATAGTATTACCACCGAAATAGAAAATGAAGAAGCCTCTCAGTAATGGGAGGCTTTTTTTTGTGGATGTTGCTATATATTGCGCACCCAACGATAGGTCTTTTTCTTGCGTGTTTAAAAAAGAATTTAGAGTGCATGCATCCTAAATTGATTTCCTGATGTTTCACCTAAATCCCCTTGGCTATGATTAACTTTTTAAGATTTCTGTTAGTTATTTATTTTCTGTTTGTAACAGATTTATCCTTTTCTCAAGAGAGTGTTTTAAATGAAGGTGATAGTAGATATACTTATATTTATCAAATCACCGCTTCAGAAGCGAAATGCTTTGTTGGAAAATATTATCTCAATGTTTCTAATTCTCTTTTTTATGACAAAATAGATTCTTCATTGACAGCGAATGGGTCGTATAACTTGTTAGACCTTCCGAAGGGACATTTTTTAATATCCAAAGTGGTTGATGGTATGTTGGATATTTCTTACCATCAAAATGTGCCAATTGGTTATAGCCTAGGTAATAATTACAGGGATTTAGAAATAATGGTATATGAGAAGAATACCGGTAAAATAATTACGGATGCAGATGTTTTTCTTGGTAGAAAAAGAATCAAATACAATGAATTGAGTGAGTTCTACTATAGAAAGAATAACAAAAAGAGTGGAGTTTTAACTATTTGCGTAAATCAAGATACAGCATTTTTAAGTTTGGAAAACCAAAAATTGGCAACTTACCCTAAATTAAAATTTGCATGGCGAAAGATGGTCTCATGGGGTCGTAAAGTTGGCTTGTATAAAGGATATAGACATGACGATTACTATTATATTGATTCAGAACTCAACGGTTATTTAGCTTTTAGCAAGCCAAAATATCGTTTAAATGATACGCTTAAATGGAAGTCGTTTTTGGTGAAATCAAATGTGAAACCCTATAATAAGCCCATCAAAATTGTTATTACCGAGGTATACGGAGGGGCGAAATTATCGTCAAAAGTGATACATCCTATTACAAAAGGAGCCTATTTGGGTGAGGTGAAGTTATCTGACTCTCTACGCCTTGATTCAGAATATAGGTTCGAAATTCAATCCTTAAAAAAGCAAAAAACCTTAATGACTAAAAGGTTTTTGGTTGAAGACTATCAGTTAAATAAAGTAACTTTTGATTTGAGGGTTCCAGAAAAGGAATATCACCAAAAAGAGCTTGTTGCCATTTTCTTATCGGGTAAAGATGCTAATGGATTTGATGTAGCTGATGCTAGAGCAAAAGTGGTAGTGTCTACAAATCACGTAACTAAAATTGTAAGAGATACCGTTTTTGTTCCAGAATTACTCTGGGAGCAAAATGTAAATCTTGATCCTATGGGAGAAACAAAATTGATATTACCAGACTCCATATTTCCGTATGCGAATATTAATGTAAACGTGAAGGTTATTTTTAATACGAGTGAAAATGAAACCCATACAAAATCTGAGAACTTTGACTATAAAAAACAAGCTAATTGGATTGATATTGAATTAAAGGATGATCTTATTACAGCTCAATATTTTCATCTTGGAAATGAAATTGCGGCTGATGGGAAGTTATTTAAGGTTGGAAGTGGTAGAAGCCCAGAACTAAAGACTATATCTTTTCCCTTTGAGCAAAAGATAGATCCGAGTTTTGGATCTTATGAATTTATTACCGAAACTACTTCGGCCGATCATAAATTTAGAGCTAAAGAAAGTCTGGTATTCTTTTCTGATGTTCGATCTGATCAAGGTATTCACTTAAAGTTAAATAACCCAAGAAAACTAAGGGTGAAATATAGTTTAGAAAGAAATAAGCGACTGGTTGCTGAAGGTGTTTGCTTCCAATTGGATAGTTTATTTCAGGCCATGAATGATGATGTGTATGTATTGAGGTATTCATATTTATGGGGTGCCGAAATTGAAAGTAAAAATAGACGTATTTACAAATTTACTCACAACTTAAAGGTAAAGATTGACCTACCTAAAAGGGTTACTCCGGGTCAAAAGGTAGAGGTTAGTGTTGAAGTTTCTGATATCAATGGGGCACCCGCAAAACAGGTAAACCTTACTGCTTTTTCGACCAATAATTTGTTTAAAGAAAATACTTCGGTGAGCGTTCCTTACCATGGTAAATCCTCCTTTGTAAGGACGATGTATTCTGAAAATATTATTGACGCTACTCCTCATAGTTGTACAAGAGATATATCTGAAGATAAACTTTTAGAATTTGGGGTAGACACCATGCCTTTTTATAGGTTGATGTTTCCAAAGGATGGATTTCACATAGAAAAACAAAAAATGGAAGAATGGAAATTGCCCCAATTCTCTCCTTTTGTTTTTGATAATGGAAGAAGTGTTAGAATACATGTTATCTATGTAGATGGGGTGTTGGTGCATTACGATAAACTGAAATTGGAAGAATATGCCTTTGAGCTTACCCCAGGATGTCATAATATTACTTTACGTACTTCTGAAAAAGAGTTTAGAGTACTGGATTTTTGCGTAGATTGGGGTGAGAAAATTGATTTTTCTTTAGCTTATGATTCTACATCTTCAAAAGTTGTGGCAATAAACAAGCCCGATTCGTTTGATAACTATGAACGTAGATTGATTCATAAAAATGTTCTTTTGGTAGAGAATAACTTTAATGAAGATGTCTATTTTATCCAAAAAGATCATGTTATTCGCTATAAAAAAAGCAGTGATAACCTTTGGTGGGTAGGACCATTTGATAATGAGAGAATTGATGTAGCGATTACCAATGGTTATAAGACAAGTTTTGATTTTGAGCCAGGATATAAGTATACTTTTTCACCAAGAACAATTAAAATGGAACGGTCTTTTGAGTTTCCTTTAAAAGAAAAGCTAAGTTACTGGGGGAGTAGAGAAGATTTTGGGGCTCAAAAGAAATCGGTTAGCGTGGTGCGTAGGAAAAATCGGATACCTAAAATGTCACTCCCCATTTTTGAACAGAAAGTTGTTGGTGAGAAAGGAGATGGTTTACTCATTCTCACCTATGGAAACGAAGAAGATGATTTAATTACTCAATTACAAAAGGTAGATGATTCCACCCAAACATTTCTTTATAATGGACATAAAACTAAATATTCGGGTCTGCAACCAGGTTATTATAGATTCCTAATTGGTAAGGCAAAAGGGGAGTTCCGTTGGGTAGATAGTATCCAAGTAAATGGAGGAGGTGTAAATTATCAAGTTATTGATAGTTTGGACTTTGATACCCTTCAAAACTTCAGGGAATTGGAGAATGCAGGATGGCGTATTTCTCCCAAAGATACTTTGCTTCTGGATTTTGTAATAAACGACAGTATTGGAGGTATGCTAATGGGCCAAATTGTGGATTCAGAGAATAACGATCCTATTCCGTTTGTGAAGCTAGTATTGAAAAATGAAGATCGTGTGTTTATTACGAGTCAAACAGATTTTGAGGGCGAGTTTGCTTTTACAAATATTCCCCCTGGTACGTATTCATTCATTTTGGTGGGTGATGGGTATGCCTCTACTCGAATTGAAAATGTAAAGATTGCGAATAATAAAATTTCGCCTCTAAAGGTGAAAATGTCCTTAGATGTGTTTAACCTTCGTGAAATGGTTGTGGTGAGCTACACCAATAAATTGATTGATAAAGGAAATACCTCCGTAAGGGCTACAGTAAGTGCTGAAGACTTTGGGAATATGGCTATAAGGTCCGCGGCAGATGTGTTTACTAATGTACCTGGAGTTTACGCTAGTGATGACGGGGCAGGATATTTTAATGTAAGAGGAGCTAGGGCAGATGCCGATTATTACTATATAGACGGGATGAAGGTTTTAGGAAGTTCTAACCTGCCTAAATCAGCTATTGGTTACGTGGAATTATATGACGAAAACCAACCAGATATTGGCGAGGCTATTGAAAAAGAACTCGCCTCGCCTTCATTGAGAACAGTAAGAAATAATTTTGATGATTGCGGATTTTGGGAACCGAATTTATACACCGATGCTAATGGAAAAGCTTCGTTCTCTGTAGTATTCCCCGATAATATTACAAAATGGGAGACCCAAGTTTTGGCTATGGATCAGAAGAAACGTAGTGGTAAAGGAGTTTCTAGTTCTGTGTCTTTTAAGCCAATTATGGCTGAACTAGGAATTCCGCGATTTTTGATTGAGGGGGATAGTTCTACTGTTCTAGGAAAGGTGACAAGTTATGTGAACACTCCTCAAAAAATTAGTACTTTCTTTTATCTGAATGGAGATACTTTACGGAGAAAAGAGATGGAAACTAATTTGACGCATTTATCAAGGTTTCCCATTCATGCACCCCAAAAGCAGGAATTGACTTTTGGTTATGGTTTAAATATGGTTTCTGGTTATGCAGACGTGGAGGAAAAAAGTATTCCAGTACATAAAAAAGGAATGCGTCAGGCTAACGGAGAATTTTATGTACTAAGAGGGGATACAACAGTCACTATTCCAGTACCAAAAGGGCAATTAGATTTGTATGCCCAAGGAGACTACCTACAATATTTATTAAAGAATATTGAATACCTAGAAAATTACCCTTATTCATGTATGGAACAAACTTCATCTAAGCTTATTGGGTATCTGTTAAAAGAACAAATTTTAACGGCACAAGGAAGATCTTTTAAAGATGCAAAGCAGATAGATGTTTTGGTAAAAAAACTCATTGCTGGTCAAAATGATGATGGTGGATGGGGCTGGTGGCCTGGAAATAAGAGTACGCACAGAATGAGTATTTATGTTTTGGATGCCATTATGTTTGCTAAGGAAAGCGGGTATGTCAAACATGATTTTTGGGGATCGTTCTACTACTTAACTTCTGAAATAAACCAAATGTCGGTCACCGATAAGCTTTCAGCCCTAAAGACAATTCTGAAAATAAATAGTGATTTTAAGGCTAATCAGTATTTAAGAAAGGTGGATTTGGAGGATCTTTCCTTTTCAAATCAATTGCGTTACTATCAAGTTCAACAGGTTTTAGGTGAAACCTTTTCTATTGACAAATTGAAAAAGGAATCGGCAAGAACTCTATTTGGTAATATTTACTGGAAAGGAACGCAATATGGCTGGGATAACTCTTCAATTCAAAATACACTAATGGCTTATTCTATTATTGAAACCAATAACCCCAAAGATGAAATTTTGTTTAAGGTGCGAGACTATTTTACCTATTTAGGTGCGACAGAAGAAAGTGTGAATACCCTTCAACGGGCGCAAATTTTAAAAGTATTGTTACCCCATTATTTGAATGATTCTACTCAAAAAGTGGAGCCAAATAGCCTGTCTATAGAGGGGTACACGCAGAGTATTACTGACTTTCCGTATCAACAAAAATGGGATAGTTTAAATCAGGAATTGGTGGTAAATAAAAAAGGTTCTGGAACCGTATATTTAGGAATTCACCAATTTAATTGGAACGAAGAACCCAAAGTTCAGGACAGCCTTTTTGAAGTGGAATCTCATTTTGTGTATCAAAATGATACGGTGAATGTGCTAAAGTCTGGAGAAACTATAGAGCTGCGAGTAAAAATAAAGGTGAAGCAGAGCAGTGATTATGTGATGATTGAAATTCCAATTCCTGGAGGGTGTTCTTATGGTATGAAAAATGAAAAAACGAATAGATATGAAGTACATCGTGAATTTTATAAGGAAAAGGTAAATCTGTATTGCAAATATTTGCCAGAAGGGGAGTATGTATTTTCAACTTCTTTACAGCCTAGATATTCGGGAAGGTATACGCTAAATCCGGTCCAAATTCAGCAAATGTATTTTCCTATTTTAAGTGGAAATAACGAAATGAAAACAACCGACATAGAATAGTCGACATCTTATTCATCGCTAAAAACAATGAAAGCCTCTCCGAACAAGAGGCTTTTTTATGGAAATTACTTCTGTCTATTAATGGTATAATCTACCATCAATAACAACGAGTCTTTAGCTTCACCGTCAGGGAAGTTTACCAGAAGTGATTTTGCACTTTCGGTGTATTCCATCATTTTGGCTTTGGTGTGTTCAATACCGCCACTTTTAAGCACGTATTGAATGACCTCATTTACCTTTTTAGAGTTTTCGTTGTGATTCTTAATGATGTTGATATACTTCTTGCGTTCTGCTTTCGGTGCATTGTTCAAGGCGTAAATCATAGGTAAAGTCATCTTCTTTTCTTTGATGTCAATACCCGTTGGTTTTCCAATTTTTGAACCTTCACCAAAATCAAAAAGATCATCTTTTAATTGAAAAGCCATCCCAACATCATTTCCAAACTGACGTGCAATTTCAATCTCTTCATCGCTACCCCCAGAAGAAGCCACTCCAGAAGCACAACAAGCAGCAATTAGCGTAGCCGTTTTTTGACGAATGATATCGTAGTAAATAGACTCATCAAAGTTGAGGTTACGTGTCTTTTCCATTTGCAAAAGTTCCCCTTCACTCATTTCTTTAACTGCGTTAGCTACAATCTTTAATATGGCAAACTCATCATTATTTAAAGCGACTAAGAGTCCTCTTGATAACAAGTAATCACCTACCAAAACGGCAATCTTATTTTTCCATAAAGCGTTGATAGAAAAGAATCCTCTACGCTCATACGAAACATCTACCACGTCATCATGAACTAGGGTAGCGGTGTGTAATAATTCAATTAAAGAAGCCGCAGTGTAAGTAGATTCGGTAATGCCTCCATTCATCTTGGCGGTTAAGAATACAAATAGCGGACGCATTTGCTTTCCTTTACGTTTAATGATGTAGTGCATGATTTTGTCGAGTAAAGAAACTCTACTCTTCATAGACTCACGGAACTTGGCCTCAAATCCCGTCATTTCCGATTTTACCGGAGCTTTTATTTGGTCTAAAATACTCATTGAATAAGTGACACAAATATACGTGTCATACAGATATCACGAGAACAAAAAATGGATATTTGAGAAAAATAGTGAAGCCGCAATTAGTCAGCTATTTAGACTAGATGTCTTCTTTAAGAGCCGCTCCGTTTTTATTGGCTAACTGGCCACAAGCGGCATCAATATCGTCACCTCTACTTTTACGTACTTGAGAATCTACTCCCTTATACTTTAAGAAGGCTTGAAATTCTTCGGTACTTTGACGCGTACTTTTTGAAAACAGCGCATCATCAATGGCATTGTACTCAATAATGTTAACCTTAGTAGGCACCTGAGCACAAAGATTGGCTAATGCTCTAACATCTTCTTTGGTGTCATTAAATCCTTTGAATAAGATGTACTCAAAAGTGATTTTATTTCCGGTTTTCTGGTAGAAATACTTCAGCGCATCCATCAACACTTCTAGGTTGTTAGATTCGTTAATAGCCATGATTTTATCACGCTTGCTATCCATAGCCGCGTGTAACGAAACCGCCAAGTTAAATTTTACCTGGTCATCGCCTAACCTGCGAATCATCTTAGCAATACCAGCCGTAGAAACAGTGATACGCTTAGAGGCCATATTTAAACCTTCTGGAGAGGTAATCTTATCAATGGCACGCAATAAGTTTTTATAGTTCAATAGGGGTTCACCCATTCCCATAAAAACAATATTGGTTAAACCTTTACCGTAATGCTTTTCTGCTTCTGCGTCTATAAGCGCTACTTGATCATAAATTTCAGCCGAATCAATGTTCCGCATCATTTTTAGTTTTCCAGTAGCACAAAAAGTACAGGCCAAACTACACCCAATTTGAGAAGAAACACAAGCGGTGTTTCGTGTATCGGTTGGAATTAAAACTCCTTCCGTAATCTTGGCATCGTGTAGTTTTAAGGCGTATTTAAACGTACCATCTACACTCCTTTGCGCTTCGGCAATGGTTACCGGATTAATTTCAAAATGCTCGTTTAATATGTCTCTATGCTTTTTAGAGAGATTCAACATCTCATCAAAAGTTTTGGCAGACTTCTTCCATAGCCAATCGTGAATTTGGCGCGCACGGAATTTTTCAAAGCCATACTCCTTCGTTTGTTCAATGATTTCTTCGAGCGATAGCTTACGTATATCTGTTTTCGACATGTTATTGGAGTGCTTGTAGTTGCCTACAAGTCTTAGATAATCAGCATTGCATCACCGTAGGCATGGAATCTGTATTTTTCCTTAATTGCCACTTCGTATGCGTTTCTCACTTCATCGTATCCACCAAAAGCAGAAACTGCCATTAGTAAAGTAGAATGAGAATCATGGAAGTTAGTGATCAATGCATTTGGTAATGAAAACTCATGTGGAGGGAACAAAAATTTGTTTGACCAACCATCAAACGGTTTTAAATATCCATCGGTTGAAACCGTAGTTTCCATACTTCTTAAAACAGAAGTACCTACCGCACAAATTTTCTTTTTATTGTTTCTAGCGTCATTTACTAGTTTACAAGCAGCCTCGTCAACTATTAGTTTCTCGCTATCCATTTTGTGCTTAGTTAAATCTTCCACGTCTACTTGACGGAAGCTACCTAAACTGGTATTGATAGTGATGTATGAGTAATCCACCCCTTGAAGCTCTAGGCGCTTCATTAAGTTTCTACTAAAGTGTAAACCTGCTGATGATGGTGCTACAGCACCTTCTTTCTTTGCAAAAATGGTTTGGTATCTCTCTGCATCTTCCGGCTCTACTTTACGCGTAATGTAATCTGGAAGTGGTGTTTCACCCATTTCGTAAATCAATTTCTTAAAGTCAGCGTAATCGCCATCAAATAAGAAACGTAAAGTTCTACCTCTTGAAGTAGTATTGTCAATAACCTCAGCTACTAAATCATCGTTTTCACCAAAGTAAAGTTTGTTACCAATACGAATTTTACGTGCCGGATCAACTAATACATCCCATAAACGACTTTCAGAGTTCAATTCTCTTAACAAGAATACCTCAATTAAAGCACCTGTTTTTTCTTTGTTTCCGTACAATCTTGCTGGAAATACTTTAGAATCATTCATGACCATGGTGTCACCTTCTCCAAAGTAATCTACGACATCTTTAAAAAGTTTATGCTCGATTTCTCCAGTATCGCGGTGTAATACCATTAAACGAGACTCGTCTCTTTCTTGGGTAGGATGTTGAGCGACTAATTCTTCTGGAATCTCAATCTTGAACTTTGTTAACTTCATCTGTGAATGTTGTTTTTATCGTAATTTGGAAAATACTTTTCAGTCCAAAATATAAACTAAAATGAGCGCATTTTCCGCAAAATTGTTTAAAAAGTCTGCAAAAATACGAAAATGCCTTCAATTAGAACGTTAATTCCCCGTTATTGTTGGAAGGAGCTGGGAGGCGGAAGTCCGAAGACCGAAGACCGGAGTCCGAAGTCGGGAGACCGAAGACGGAAGATGGAAGTGTGGAGTATTTTTTGTTTTGGGCGTGCCCGCAAGGGTCGCGTCATCCGTTTTACTCCTCCCCTTCGCCCCCTGAGCGGAGCCGAAGGGTGTGGGGTATCACTGCTACCGCTCACGCTTTATTCAATCCCCCTGTCGTTCGTACCTCTCTCCTGTCCCCCTCCTCCAAGGGGGAATTTTTACCGAAAATTCAAATGGGCGTGCGGAAGCATGTTATTCTAAAATCCTGACGATAGGAAGGATTAGGGGGATTGACAACTATTAAATTTTATTCTCAAGACCTTTGCGCCCTTACCGCTTCTCTGCGCATTTGCGTCAACCCAATTAGCAGGGATTGATTTATTTAAGAATCTCTCTCTACCATTTCAGCATCTTGAATGGTTTGCACCCAATCCTCCACTGAATCCGCGTTTTCTACACGGTAATCGCCAATGGCCGTTCTACGTAAAGCTTTCAAATAACCGCCATTGTTTAGCGCAGTGCCTAAATCATGTGCCAATGAACGGATGTAAGTTCCTTTAGAGCATTTTACTCTAAAATCTACTTCGGGCAATTCAATTCGCGTAAGCTCGTATTCGTAAATGGTAATGTTGTTGGCTTTTAATTCTTTTTCAATTCCTTTTCGTGCGTATTCGTAGGCTTTTTTACCATCAATTTTTTTAGCCGAGTGTAACGGAGCTACTTGCTGAATGTCTCCTTTAAAGGTTTCTACCGCAGCACGAATCTTTTCTTCGGTAATATCGGTTAGGTCAAACTCATGGTCAATCTCCGTTTCCATATCATACGAAGGTCTACTCGCACCCAAAACAATGGTTCCGGTATACTCTTTGGGTAATCCCATGTATGAATCTATGGTTTTGGTAGCCTTACCACAACAAATAATCAATAAGCCAGAAGCCAAAGGATCTAACGTTCCCGCATGCCCCACTTTAAAGCGTTTGATTTTTGTTCTTTGCTTGAGGTTCCAACGTAGTTTGTTAACCACGTCAAAAGACGTCCAATTAAGTGGTTTATCTACTAAAAAGACTTCTCCGCCAATAAAATCGTATGATTTAGCCATCACCTACCTAAATTACATTAAGTTGATGCCTATGGCTAAAAGACCCACGGCAAAACAGTAGTATGCAAAGTATTTTAACTGACTCTTTTTAACCAAAGAAATCATCCAAGTACAAGCTAAAATTCCGGCTACAAAAGCAGAAATAAATCCGGCAGATAGCACAGGAATAGATAAGGATCCAAAATCAGATCCGCCATCTAAAATATCTTTAGCCATTTTCCCTAAAATTAACGGCACTACCATTAAAAAGGAAAAACGGGCCGCTTTTTCTTTATCAATTCCTAAAATAACGGCTGTGGAAATAGTTGCTCCTGAGCGTGATATTCCAGGTAATATGGCAATGGCTTGAGAAATTCCAATAATTAATGCGGATAAGTAACTCACTGGTTTTTCGGTTGATTTTGCACGATCGGCCGTTAAAAGTAAAACTCCAGTAAGTAATAAAAGCACACCTACCCATAAGGTTTGGCCGCTAAACATGATCTCCAACTCTTCGTTAAATAACACCCCAACCAAAGCGGCCGGAATCATAGAAAGCACAATCTTTATAGAAAAAATTTTCTCATCGTTCCATTCCGTAGAAAAAAGCCCGGCAATAATTTGCGCAATGTCTTTTCTATAAACCGCAATGGTACTTAAGGCAGTGGCTCCGTGTAATAAAATGGTGAAAGCCATACTTTCTTTAGGCAGACTATTGCCACCAAATAACGCTTTGACCAATTCTAAATGTCCACTACTACTTACGGGCAAAAACTCCGTTAGTCCTTGAATAATTCCAAGGACTATTGCTTCAAATAAACTCATGTAGGAAAACTACTCTTGTGTTTTTTTCATGATAGCGTATAGAATCACGCCATACCCACCTAAAATTACAATTGGAGCAACTGTTAATCTACGCGCTGAAAAAATAGCATCGCTATACACCGTAGGGTCATCAGAGCCACCACCGGCCATTAAAAAGAATCCGATAATGATCAGCACAAATCCGGCTAATAAGTACATGTAATTGGTCTTGGTGAAAGGCATTTGATCGCCTCCGTTAACTTCGTTTTTTGCTGCCATAACTATCGGTATAATTGATCGGTTTTTAGTTTTAAATATCTACGTACTGCAAACGTGGTACTTACCCAGCTAATGAGTAATCCTAAAGCAATTACACCACCAATCACCATGGCGTATAACGTGATATCGTTAATGTTAAATAATTCGGGCATTTGGTTTTGTATAGAATACACTACCAATGCGATAAGTAAAATTGAAATGAGCGCCCCATAAAATCCGTTGACTAAACTCTTCATAACAAATGGACGCGTAATAAATTGAGGTGTTGCCCCAACTAATTGCATGCTTCTAATGATAAATCGTCTAGAATAGATAGATAATCGAATGGTACTGTTAATTAACGCAATGGCTACAAACAGCAGCATCACTGAGAAGCCTACCATTACAATGGTGATTTTATTTATGTTTTCGTTTACAGCAGTAAGCAAATCTTTGTGGTAATCTACATTACGGATTTTAGGATTTTTTAATAGATCGGCTTCTATCCAAGCCAAACTATCTGGGTGCGCATATTCTGCATTCATGCGTACATCAATACTCGTTAATAGCGGATTGTATCCTAAAAACTGAACGAAATCCTCGCCTAAATCGGCTTGTAATAATTCTGCTGCATCTTCTTTCGAAATAAATTCGGTGGTTTTTACAAAACGCGATGCATCTAGTGATTTCTGTAGACGTTTTACATCCACGTCTTTTACATCGTCACGCAAATACACGGTTATCCCAATGTTTTCTTTCACCGATTTTGAAATGGATTTTGCTTTCAGAACCAGTAATCCAGTAATACCCAGCATAAAAAGGACTAGAGAGATACTGATGATAACCGAAAAATATGATTTGCTCGAATTGCTTGATGCCATGCTAATTCTTTAGAAATTAGGTTCGTTTATTTATTAGGGCGCTAAATTAAAAAAATAAGCATACGGCCCCTATTTCCATTTAATAAATAGGTTTAAGATTTGTTAAGTGTCTGTACTGGAAATGGTAGTTTTGCTAAATGTCGCTATTTGACGGGATGTCTGCTAAAATTGAATTGCCACTTACCAATGGATATGCGTGGTATGATGGTAGTTTCTTAAATTACCAAGAACAAGAGGAGTTGAAACAGTTTTTGTGGAAAACGTATCATTGGGAACAACCGGAATTGAAGGTCTTCGGTAAATCACATCCCATTCCACGAAAAGCGGCATGGATTGCCAATGAAGAGGTGGGGTATGATTACTCTGGCATCAAGCATGAGTTACAACCGTGGACAGAGCCTTTACTCAGGGTTAAACAAAAAATAGAAGATGTCACTAGTGCCACATTCAACAGTGTTTTACTAAACGCCTATCGAAATGGAAATGACAAAATGGGTTGGCATGCAGACGATGAAAAGGCCTTGGGCATTGATCCTTTTATTGCCTCCTTGAACCTGGGCGCTTCGCGCAGGTTTGATTTACGCAGCAAAACAGACCCTAAAGATGAGGTGAAATTGCAATTGGCATCGGGTAGTTTGTTGTTTATGGGGACTGGAATTCAACAAAATTACAAGCATCAAGTACCTCAACAAAAAACCGTTGAAGGTTTACGTATTAATTTGACTTTTAGAAAGGTGATTTAATTTCCTTTTTCAATAGACACCACAACCTGGGTAAAGGTATTAGCGGTATTAATGATTTCCGCAAACTGAGGCCAATCTTTAGCCTCTGCATCCTGTGCTTTAAAGTATTTGTTAACCGTAAGTCGTAGTACATTTTTATTAATAGTAGCCTCGCAATTAAACGCCCCCATTGAATTAGTCAATTCATAATTCAGGGGTTCTAAATCAGAAATGGTGTAACCTTCTGGTAAAGTAATCAAGTACGTATTACGAAAGCCATTGGCAAAATCTAAATGAATATTTGATTCTCTATCTAGATCGCTTAGTTGTAATTCTAATTGTTTACCAATGAGTTTTCCAATTTCAAACTCATATTCGTTCCCTTTAGGTTGAATTAGTCCATTAATTGTAAAATGCTCTTTATAAACCAAGTTAGGATTGTTTTGGTCACGACCTACCGATATCAAATCAAAGTGGGAATAGGAACTTACTGGGTAATCTTTTTTCCGTTGATTCCAGAAATAGGCTACGTTTTTGTTCTTATTTTCTTTAGGACTTTTTACCGCCACCTTTTCATTATTTCTTGAAATTGAAACCGTATTAATGGATTGGAACCCTTCTTTCAAAGAATACTCTTTCACCGGCTCTTCCGAATCCAGATAGTTGAACTGGTAAACTGCGGGTCTGATATTTCTTACTTTGCTTAACCCTTCAAAAGTTCTGAGAATGGAAGTGTTCAGAGATTGGAGATCGTTCGAAACCGTGATGGTGTGTTTGTTGGTTATCAGGTTTTTATTATAGGTTTTAGAGGGTAAAACCACTTTTTTGGAAGCAGGTAGCTCTGTAATTTCAAAAGGATACTCATAGTCAAACTCTATGGCTTGGGCTCCTAGTAAGTATTCCGGAATATAGTCCACTGTGGTGAAATTTGAAAAAGGGAAAAAATAGGTATTACCCACCTTTATAGCACGCGACATTTCATTTGGAAACACAACGTTTTCAAGTGATGGAATGGTTCGTTTTGCTGCAACCACCAATTTGTGCGGAACGTCTAATCGTGAAAGAACCAGAGAAAAAGTGTTGGTGAAGGATACATCGTCAACGGTATATGTTCGTCCCGAAAGGTCTATGCCATTTGGGGTTTGAATTTTCCCACGGGTATAGTTGTCTCTTAGTCGATAGTAAATTTCATTCGTAAAATCAGCGTTTGATTTATAGTTACCTCTTTCTTTTTTCAGCTTTCTAATAAGAGCTTCAATATCTCCAGAATAACTCAGAATCTGGGTTTTTAGAATTTCGTTTTCCTGAATTAGAGTTAGATTATACGGTTGATTAATAATAAACTGATCATCAACCAATAACTTTTTCCCCATAGGGTCATAGTTAGGGTTACGAATGTGTATTTTTATGGAAGGTTCATCTACAGTCGGGTATTTCCAAATCTCTTGTTTTGATTTTTCACGGTTTGTATCTTCAAAAGAAAAATATTGTGTATTATCTCCCATTTTAGAGTTGTCAAGATGGTTTATTTCGGTTTCAACAAAAGTATTTTTTAGGTTAAAAGTTCTACCCACAAAAACTAGTCCTGTGGAAAATTCTATGTCATATCGTTGTTTAATAATTGGATAAGGTGTGGTTAAAATATGTGCTACCGCAGCTGTAGATTTAGCCAGAGACAAATTGGTTTCTATTTCACCTAAATATTTGAAATCCAAAATATCTCCTATTTCAAGGTTTTCTAGCTTTATTTGTTTGTATTTCTGATAATGGGAACTAAAAAAATAATTAGGGACTTTTGGGGAAGGAACTATTTCTGAGGAAGACATGTCCACCACATAGGTAGATCCATTTTTTTTTCTGATTTGGATACCAAAATGACTTTCGGTGGCATATGGGAAAAAGAATGTAGTAAAATAGTCGACTGCACTTTGATCTAAAATTTGTAGTTGAACTCTATGGTCTTCCTTATTCTTGAAGTTCTTTTTCTTGTGATATGAATAATTGTATTTTCGACATAAAATCACCGCAGATTCATTCTGCCATTTTTCAGGAATTTGAGACACCATAAAATCAGGGTCTTCCGTAAAGAAAAAGTCTTCATTAGGTTTAATGGTACGGCTAATAAGTGAGTCTTGTTGCGAAAAACAGGAGCCTGAAATAAGAAGAAGGAATAGGAATGGTAGTGAAAATTTTAATGCGATGATAAATTTACCCATGGTAATTTGTTGGTTTTGAAACAAAAGTGATTCGAATAATTTTGTTTGTATGACAC
>CAJXPI010000009.1 GCA_913057875.1 uncultured Flavobacteriales bacterium | reverse complement strand
TCTACACAGAGTAGATCGTCGGCAGCGTCAGATGTGTATAAGAGACAGAATAAATCCTTAGCTAAATCTGATGCTTCGAATAGGTCTAAGCCCATTCCAGTAAATTGGGCACCTTGACCCGGAAAAACATATCCTTTCATGTATATTTTTTTAAGAGGGGGCAAATGTAACTTAATTAACAATAATGAACAGTTTATGTAGAAAATGTCCACGTCTACTCTTTATCTTTGTGGGTTCAAAATTGAATTCATGATAGTAGTTACCGGAGCGGCAGGTTTTATTGCCAGTGCATTAGTAAGTAAGTTGAATAAGGAAGGCTATAACGACATTGTTGTGGTTGATGATTTTACGAGAGAGGACAAGAAAAAGAACCTTGAGGGAAAGACAATTACTGGGAAGGTTGATAGGAATGAGTTTCATGATTGGTTGGATAAAAATCATAAGTTGACCGAGTTTATTTTTCATTTAGGAGCTCGAACAGATACCACGGAATTTGATGTGGAGTTATTTGACCGTTTGAATTTAAATTACACCAAAAGGCTTTGGAAACAATGTGTGCAATATGGCCTTCCGTTTGTGTATGCATCATCTGCTGCCACTTATGGTATGGGTGAATTGGGCTATGAAGATAAAGATGACCTTGCGTTTGAATTAAAACCCTTAAATCCGTATGGTGATTCTAAGAATGACTTTGATAAATGGGCGTTAGAACAAGATGAAAAACCGTACCATTGGGTAGGGTGTAAATTCTTTAATGTTTTTGGACCCAACGAATATCATAAAGGAAGAATGGCTTCGGTTGTGATGCATACCTTTAACCAGATTAACAAAACGGGAGCGATGAAATTATTTGCATCTCATAATCCGGAATATAAAGATGGTGAGCAAATTCGTGATTTCATCTATGTAGAAGATGTGCTTAATGTCTTAATGTTCCATATGGAAAAAAGAGATCATAGTGGATTGTATAATCTGGGAACTGGAAAATCTAGGACATTTTATGATTTAGCTGCTGCAACATTTAGAGCCATGGATCTTGAACCGAAAATTAGCTTTGTGCCCACTCCTGAAGATATTAGAGATAAGTATCAATATTTCACAGAAGCAACGGTAGATAAATTACGGGCTGCTGGATATGACAAACCATTTACCGAATTAGAAAACGGAATTAAGGATTACGTTCAAAATTATTTGATGACCAATTCTTATTATTAGGAATTGGTTATTTGAGTTTTAGTCCAGAGACTTTTTTAAATCTATTAAGAAAGACCTTACCTGTTTTAAGTGATCAATGATTTCTTGTTCATTGATTACGTCTTGCTTGTTTTCTTTTAATTTCTTTTTTGCTCCATCTAATGTGAACCCTCTTTCCTTTACTAAATGGTAAATGATTTTTAGGTTTTCGATATCTGCGGGGGTAAAAAGACGATTCCCTTTGGCGTTCTTTTTTGGTTTTATGATGTCAAATTCATTTTCCCAATATCTTATTAGGGAAGTATTAACATCAAACATCTTTGCGACTTCCCCAATTGGGTAAAACATTTTTTGGACTGGTTGATATTTTAGAGGCATTAATCAAAAGATTGGTTTGCAGCAGAAGACATCTCTACCATTAAGTCGTATTGTTCGGGAGTTAAATCGCTGGAGTAAAAGTTTACAGGATTAATTTTCTTTTTATTTTTTTCTACTTCATAATGAAGGTGAGGAGCAGTTGAAGTACCTGTAGAACCTACATACCCAATAACATCCCCACGTTTAATTTTTTGTCCTTTTCGCACACTGTATTTACTCATATGAGCATATCTAGTGCGATATCCATACCCATGATCTATAACGACATGTTTTCCGTAACCTCTTCGGCTGTTTACTACTTCTACCACTTTACCGTCACCGGTTGAGCGAATTTCGGTGCCTGTAGGCGCGGTGAAATCCATTCCAGTATGGAGCTTTCTAACCTTATAAACGGGATGTATTCGATATCCATAGCCAGAAGCCATTCTGGTCAAGTCTTGTTTGGCAATTGGCATAATAGCAGGAATTGCCGCCATCATTTTTTCCTTATTTCGTGCCATTTGATACACATCATCTAACGATTTAGATTGAATGTATACTTGTTTTGAAAGTTTGTCTAAATGTTTGGTGGTACGTGCGATTTCTTCAGAGTTATCAAAACCCATAAGGCCCTTATACCTATCGGATCCACCAAAACCAGCATTTCTAATTTCTGCGGGAATTGGTTCTGCTTCAAAAATCACACGGTAAATGTTATCATCACGCTCTTCAATGTTTTCCAATACCTTTTCCATGTCATTAATACGTTTGTTAATGATACCGTACTGCAATTTCCATTGTTCATTTTCTCTTTGAAGCTCTTTTTCTTTAGGTGAAGAGAAGAAATAGAGAAAGGTAACTAAGAAGATTCCACCAAACACAACCCCTGTAGCAACATAGCCTAAAGTGGTCAACAATTTTGTTTTGAAAGAAGACTCTTCTTTCTCATAACTTAATGTTCCCGGATTGTACTTGTATTTGGTATTTGTCATATATTTTCGAAGAAAAATGAAAGGGCAAAATTAAGGAATTAATCTATTTTTGCAATCGCTAAAAAATAAGGCTAACATTTTTTAAAACATTCGTATGAATTGGGATTCAAATACAATTAGAAAACAGTTTTTTGATTACTTCAAAGAGAAAGGGCACAAAATTGTTCCATCTGCCCCTATGGTAATAAAAGACGACCCCACTTTGATGTTCACCAATGCTGGGATGAACCAGTTTAAAGAATACTTCTTAGGTCAAACAGAGGCTAAGGATGTTAGAGTAGCCGATTCTCAAAAATGTTTACGCGTTTCCGGAAAACATAATGATTTGGAGGAAGTAGGAGTGGATACCTACCACCATACCATGTTTGAAATGTTAGGTAACTGGTCTTTTGGAGATTATTTCAAAGCAGAAGCCATAGAGATGGCTTGGGACCTATTGACCAATGTTTACAAAATTGATAAAGATCGCATTTACATAACTGTTTTCTCAGGTGCTGAAGAGGATGGCACCAGTGCAGATATGGAAGCAGAGAATATCTGGAAAAAGTTCACGGATGCAGATCGTATTATGCGATTTGATAAAAAGGACAATTTCTGGGAAATGGGAGAAACTGGACCTTGTGGCCCATGTTCTGAAATTCATGTGGATATTCGTTCAGAAGAAGAACGTGCCAAGGTTGACGGTAAGTCTTTGGTAAATATGGATCACCCGCAAGTGATTGAAATTTGGAATTTAGTATTTATCCAGTACACAAGAATGTTTGATAAGTCCTTGCAAGAATTGCCGGCTAAACATATTGATACTGGAATGGGGCTTGAACGTTTAGCAATGGTTTTACAAGCGAAACAATCTAATTACGATACGGATATTTTCACTACACTCATTGCTGAAATTTCTAAATATACAGATAAGAAATATACGGCATCTGATAGTCGAGAAGATGTAGCTTTTAGAGTAATAGCCGATCATATTAGAGCGGTAAGTTTTGCCATAGCTGATGGGCAACTTCCATCTAATACTGGGGCAGGATATGTAATCCGTAGAATTTTAAGAAGGGCTGTTCGATTTGGATACAGTTTCTTAGGGTTAGAATCCGCAACTCTAACAAAATTGGTAGGTACATTATGCGAATTAATGGGCGAGCAGTTTAGGGAGTTAGAAAAGCAGAAGCAATTAATTGAAAAGGTAATACTAGAAGAGGAAGAAAGTTTCTTACGTACCTTATCAAAAGGTATTTTAAAGTTTGAAGATTATAAGAAGAATCACAAACAGGTAAAGGGCGATTTTGCTTTTGAATTGTATGATACTTTCGGTTTCCCGATTGATTTAACACAATTGATGGCGGCTGAAGCTGGAATGGTTGTGGATACCAAAGGTTTTGAAGCTGCGTTAGAGGAGCAACGAAACAGATCTAGAAAAGCTACAAAGGTGGTGGCTGAAGACTGGGTAGTTTTGCAAGAAGATGATGTAGAGGAGTTTATTGGGTACGATTACACAAACTCTGATGTACACATAACTAAATACAGAAAAGTTAACCAAAAAGGGAAGGAGTTTTACCAGTTGGTATTTAACATAACACCTTTTTACCCGGAAGGTGGGGGGCAAGTTGGCGATCAAGGATTTATTGAATCCGATGGTGTTAAAACCAAAATTGTTAATACCAAGAAAGAAAATAAACTGATTATTCACTTTGCAACCGAGTTGCCAGCTAATCCTACCGCTAAATTTAAAGCGGTTGTTTCGGGGAGTAAACGTAAACTTACTACAGGAAATCACTCAGCCACCCATTTGTTACATCATGCGTTAAGAGCAGTATTGGGTGCACACGTGGAGCAAAAAGGCTCTATGGTGAATGAAAAATATTTGCGATTCGATTTTTCTCATTTCCAAAAAATGGAGAAGGAACAGATTCGTGAAATTGAACTGAAAGTTAATGCGAAGATTCGTGAGAATATTTTACTAGAGGAAAATAGAGCTATTCCTATTGCAGAAGCTGAGAAAATGGGAGCCATGATGCTTTTTGGAGAAAAGTATGGGGATATGGTTCGTGTCATCAAATTTGGCGATTCTATTGAGCTTTGTGGCGGAACTCATGTAAAATCAACAGGTGAGATTGGTTTCTTTAAGATTGTATCGGAAGGAGCAATTGCAGCAGGTGTACGAAGAATTGAAGCAGTTTCAGGTATGGAAGCAGAAAAGATGATTTTCTCGACTATAGATACCTTAGATGCCTTGAGAAGTTCATTAAGAAACCCAAAGGACATTCATAAGTCTGTAGCGGATATCTTGAATTCGAATTCTGAGTTACAAAAGGAGGTAAGTTCGTTTAGAGCGGAAAGCGTTAAGAATTATAAAAGTGCTATTAAATCGGAAGTAGAATCTATTAACGGGGTAAACTTTATTGCACGTACTTTAGACATGAATAATGATGATGTGAAAACATTAGTGCATGAGTTACGTAAAGAAGTGGAAGACCTTTTTATTGTTATTGGTACGGAAGCTGGAGGTAAAGCAACACTTACCATCGGAATTTCTGACTCCGTGGTTAAGTCAAAAGACTTAAATGCAGGAAAGATAATTCGCGAAGTTGCTAAGAAAATTCAAGGTGGAGGCGGAGGCCAACCTTTCTTTGCTACCGCTGGAGGAAAAAATGCAGCAGGACTAGAAGAAGCATTATTAGATGCTAAAACTATTGTGCAGACTGCCTAATTTGATATTAAATGAAAAAGGCCGAAAGTTTTGCTTTCGGCCTTTTTTTATGCAACAATGTTTTATAATTGAGGAGAAAAATATTTTGTTACTCGGTGATCTTGAGTAGAAAACATAAGCATTTTAACCAATAGATGATGAACCAGAAATTAATCTTAATAGTATTTTTATTCTTAATACCTTACTTATCCTATAATCAAAGTAAAAAAGTTACTGTAGATGACATATCAGAAATAGGTGATTGCTATGTTGTTGATTTTATGGATCAAGGATTTTTGGTAGTTTCCGAAAGTGATTCTCACAATATTAAGTTTTTTGATAATGGATTATCTCAGTTATGGGAGGTAAATTTAGGTTCTGTAAAATTTTCTAGGGAAGATTTAAAATTCCACATTACCGAATCAGGAAACACCATTTACGTTCATACCACTGGCCAGGACAATTCGAATTTTATAAAAAGTATTACATCAAAAGGTGAAGTTTCTGAACTTGAGAAGATTAAATTTTCAGTTCAGAATTCATTTTGTTTTGGAGAGGAACTTATTATAGAGGTTTATAAAGAGGTTAATGGAAGTTCATTTACAGGATATTTGACCAAAAACGAACCGGTAACTTATCTAAAGTTTCAACCAAATTTGACCTTTGAAAAATTTAAGTTGCAAATTCCGGTAATAAAACACAAAGGGGAAAAAACTAACTCAAGAAAATTTATAAAAGGGGCTAGTTCAGTTGGGTTTTATCTGCAGCAAGAGCCGGAATTAAAGGATGACATGGTTACGATTAAATTTATTCAGCTGAATTATGATGAAAGTTATAAAGAAATAAGGATTCCTTTTAAGGTAAACTCTCAAAATGTTGGTAAAAAACGTATTGGGGTAGCCCATGCCCGTACTTCTTATGTTTTACCCTTACCCGAATTATTTATTGATGAAAGTGAGAATAAAATTTTTCTTTACCTAGGATTTACAAGCTCTTTCAGAATTTCTGAACATAATATGAATGGTGGATTACTCTTCAAAAAAGGCGCTGTTTTAAATGGTTTACCTGAAACGTACAAAAAATGGAATTCTAGTGTTCAAATGGTGGATGGAAAATATGTGATACTTAATTTATTGTTTATGATGGATAATGGGAATTTAGAGTTATTTTCTTATTCCATGAACTTCGATGGAACTAATTATAAGGAATCGAAAATAGGTTTTAATTGGAGTGATCCAAATGCAATTTGTTATGGGAAATTAGATATTCCGAAGCAGCTTAATATTATTAACCTTTCTGAATTTGGTGCTTTATCTTACCTTCAAGAGGTATTCGAAATAGAAAATGATAATTATGGGAATTATTTGGAAGGTTGTCGTTTCTTAAAGAGGTCAGAAAAAGAAATCTTGTTTATACCCAATAAAAATAAAATGGATATACTATTGTTTGAAAAAAAATAACTTGAGAAAAAGGCCGAAAGTTTTGCTTTCGGCCTTTTTTTATGCGTTATGTTTTTGGTAATACTCTTTGAGTTGATTCAGTCTTTTTGAAACGGGACTCTTTGAAAAAGTATACTCTTCTTCGGTTTCTTCAGAGAACGGAATGCTTGGAACTAAAAGCTCTCCCGGTTTTAATTCTTCTCCTGACTCCATGTAATCTAAAAGTGGGTAAAGAGCCAAGAACTCAACCGGATCTTCAATTACTTCATCAATAAATTCATCAAACTCTAATTCTAGATCATCTAAGTCACCCGTTTCGGTAAGGAGTTGCCAAACCGAACCACCTCTAAAAACATATTGATCACCTAAACAATCTTGCCCAAAAGGAATATCGTCTTCACCTAAGTTGGGGTAGGTTTTATGAAATGCATTTGGACCTTTCCATGCATCTTCTAAAGAATTCCAAGTTGGGGTGGTACCACATCCTCTGATTTGAAAACCTCCGTTATAAGCTACCAGTCCGTTAATTTCTTTGTAAAAAGCACCAAGTTCATCTGGTAATTGGTCAATCATTTCCGGATTGTCGCAATCATGGTTGATATAAGTGATGCCTTTAAACTCTACTTTTTCTTCTTCTATGTTAGACATATTGTTCTA
Organism: uncultured Flavobacteriales bacterium; assembly: GCA_913057875.1. Taxonomy (GTDB): domain Bacteria; phylum Bacteroidota; class Bacteroidia; order Flavobacteriales_G; family Salibacteraceae; genus CAJXZP01. The sequence goes on along the minus strand of CAJXPI010000009.1, from coordinate 22,936 downwards.
CGTTTTTTGCCGTTATTTTTTTATCCGATAAAATGATCAACCTTTCTATTACGTTTCTTAGTTCTCTAATATTTCCAGTCCATTCTTTTTGCTCTAGCAAATCAACTGCTTTTTGTTCCATTAGTTTGGTAGATATTCCTTGTTCTGAACATAGCTTTTCTAGAAAGTAATCAATCAAAATTGGGATATCACCCATGCGATCATTTAAGGATGGTACGTTAATAATGATTACGCCAATTCTGTGGTAAAGATCTTCTCGGAAATCACCATCGGCAATCATTTTTTTAAGGTTTTTATTAGTTGCCGCAATTACGCGCACATTTACCTTAATGCTTTTGTCGCCACCTACACGTGTAATTTGGTTTTCTTGTAAGGCACGTAAAACTTTAGCTTGAGCTGAAAGACTCATATCGCCAATTTCATCTAAAAAAAGTGTTCCGCCTTCTGATAGTTCAAATTTACCTTTTCGCTGTTTGATGGCTGATGTGAACGCTCCTTTTTCATGACCAAACAATTCGCTTTCTATTAATTCAGAAGGGATAGCGGCACAGTTTACCTCAATAAATGGTGCTTTTGCTCTTGGGCTTTGTTTATGAATTTGGTGCGCTACCAATTCTTTTCCAGTTCCATTGGGCCCAGTAATGAAAACACGCGCATCAGTTGGAGCTACTTTTTCAATCATGTCAGTGACATGTTCAATTTGTGCACTTTTTCCAATGATTGGACTTTCTTTAGATTGAGGTAATTTCTTGCGCAGAGTTTTGGTTTCTTGAACCAATGACGCGCGATCTAAAGCATTTCTTACCGTAACCAAAAGTCTATTTAAGTCAATGGGTTTTTCAATGAAATCGTAAGCTCCTTTCTTTAAAGCGTCCACGGCAGTTTCTACGTTTCCATGACCAGAAATCATGATTACTGGAAGTTCGGGTGTTTTTTCGTTGATAATGGATAACAATTCAATACCATCCATTCCTGGCATTTTAATATCACACAAAACCAGGTCAAATTTTTTATTTTCTAAAATTTCTAAAGCTTCCTCTGCATTGGTAGCCTCGCTAATTTTTAGTTTTTCGTATTCCAGTATTTCACGTAGTGAATTTCGAATTGGACGTTCATCGTCTATGATTAAAACTTGTGTCATAAATTAATCTTAAGTGGAACTAAAGTAAAAGATGCTTAGTGATTGGCGTAATTTGAATTCAAAAAATCCACAATCAAACCTTCTTTTACATCTCCCAAGGAAAGCAAGTAGCCTTCAAATTTTGTGTTCTTAAATATGTACTGGAATATTACTGCAGCCAAATGAATAGTATCATACCTCAGTGGATGAACTCCGTTCATGGTTTTCCTTTCTTGAGAAGTTGAAGCAATTAAGGTATCAAGAATGTCCTCTAATTGCGATGGATTAAATTCATGTCCAGAATCTACACTTTCGGAAATGCCATTTTGAAAGCTCAACATTTGTGCAAAAGACTCAAATGCTCCGGTTGTGCCAATAAATGAAACGGGGTTATGAATTTTAATGGCTTCCAGTAAAGAAATAAACACCTTTGATAAATTGGTTTGAAGCAGTTCTAAGTTAGCAGACGTTAACGGATTTTGTAAATCCGTCCATTTGGTTATAGCCGTACTTCCCAAATCGAAGCTGTGTTTCCATAAAATGCCTTGGTCATTCCCAATAATAAATTCGGTACTCCCTCCGCCAATGTCCATTACAAGCACCGGTTTTTTAGTACTGGAAACGCAAGCCATAGCGCCATCAAATACTAATTGTGCTTCTTGATCACCTGAAATTATTTGGATGGAAGTTTGAAACTTGGAATTAATATGGTCAATAACCTCTTGTCCATTTTTTCGAGTACGGAAAGCAGAAGTAGCAATCCCTAAAACGGTGTGGCATTGAAAGTCCTTGATTACTTCAAGAATGGATGCAATGTCTCGTTCAATGAGGACAATACTATCTTGATCAAATTCTCCTTTTGGAGCATTTTTCAACGTTTTGGTGTTGTAGATAGAACGATGAATAACCGTTAACGGAAGCGAACCGTTGGCAATAACCAATTTGGTAAGATTACTACCAAGGTCAATAACTGCTATGTTTTTATTGTTACTCATGTATTAATGAAAACGTATCCATTTCCATAGTTCCTTATAGCTTACCTTTTTACCGTACATCAAAATACCTACACGGTAAATTTTAGCAGCAATCCAAGTAGTTCCAATAAAACCAGCAATAAGAAGAATGACAGATAATGCTAATTGCCAATATTCTGCAGAGTCAATACCCATTGAAGCTCTAACCAACATTACAATAGGCGAGGTGAACGGAATGATAGATCCCCAAAATGAAGCCGGACTTTCTGGGTTTTCAATCATTAAACTAGATAACATATATGCTATATAAAGCGGAATCATGACGGGAAACAAAAACTGTTGGGTATCCGTTTCATTATCAACAGCCGCACCAATAGCCGCAAAAAGTGCGGCATATAATAAGTATCCTCCAATGAAGTAGAATATGAATAAGCCAATCATGAATGGCCAATTAATTCTGTTTATTAAGTTGTCGGGATCTGTTAAATCAAAAGGATTGAAATCATCTGCTCCTGCAATTTCTCCAGATTGCATTTGTTGAACGGTTTGAACTTGTTCCATTTGGTTTAGCATGGCTTCATCCTTTTGGCTCATCAGTACGGTTTGAGTTACCGAAACGAATGTGAACATAAGAATTACCCATAAAATGAATTGGGTAAGTCCCACCATGGCAATACCCAATATTTTTCCCATCATTAGCTGAAATGGTTTTACAGAAGAAATAATGACTTCAATAATTCGGTTCGTTTTTTCCTCAACTACGCCTCGCATTACCTGAATTCCGTACATCATGATAAAGAAGAAAATCAGCAATCCAAATCCGAAACCTACTAAGGTTTTTTCGGTTCGTACTTCTTCTTCCTCTCCTTCATCGGTAAACTTGTAGGTGGCTATGGTTAGATTAGTTCTTACTTTATCGTAATCTGACTTCGCAATACCGTATTTAGCCATTTTCATTTCTTCAATGACTTTTTCAATTTTGCCTTCTACAGATCGTATTACTCTTCCGCTGGGTTGCTCCTTAAAGTAAAGGAATGGTCTACTTGAGCGTTCCCCGTCCATAATTTCAGGTATCCATAAAATGGCGGTGTATTCTGATTCGGAAAATAGTTTCTTAGCATCTGCCAAATCCATATCAGAATAGTCGAATTTGTAATTGGAGCCATCTTCTAGTCGGTCAAAAACTGGAGCCATATCATCTACCACCAAAATATTTTGAGGACCAGAATCGCTCATGCCTAAATAGGTGATTAGTGCGATGGCCAAAGCCATTAAAAAAGGACCTAAAAGAGTCATAATAATAAATGACTTCTTTTTTACACGCGTTAGGTATTCACGTTTTATGATTAACCAAATTTTGTCCATGATTACGCGGTTTTTGTGTTAGAAGAAATAGCTTGAATAAAAATATCGTTCATAGAAGGAAGTACTTCTTTTAACCCACGAACTTGCACATGTGGCAGAATATTAGTCAATACATCATTAGGAGAAGAATTATCTGGAATCTTGATGGTTGCAAGGTGATGATCTTTTTCAATTTCTTGAGATGAAATTAAAGAGGCACCCGTCCATAATGCATTGGTGAATTTTAATAGACCTCCAACAAATTCAATTTGATACTCGTTGGCTTTAAAGTCATTTTTGACTTCTCTTACCGTTCCCGATAAAATTTTCTCGGAATGATTAATTAACGCAATGTCTTGACAAATTTCTTCAACCGATGACATATTGTGTGTAGAAAATATGATGGTAGTTCCCTCTTCATTCATTCGTTTAATTTCATCCTTAATCAAATTGGTATTGATAGGATCAAATCCACTAAAAGGCTCATCTAAAATCAATAGTTCTGGTTCATGCAAAACGGTTACGATGAACTGAATTTTTTGGGCCATTCCTTTAGAAAGCTCCTCTACTTTTTTATCCCACCACTGAATGATTTCAAACTTCTCGAACCAGAACTTAAGTTTCGCTAAAGCGTCTTTGTATTCCATGCCTTTAAGTTGGGCAATGTATAAACATTGTTCTCCCACTTTCATTTTTCGGTAAAGGCCACGTTCCTCGGGTAAATATCCAATCAAAGATCTATGCGCTTCTTTTAACTGTTCTCCATTAAGAAGTACGGTGCCAGAATCAGGCATAGTAATTTGATTGATAATTCGGATAAGCGTTGTTTTTCCGGCACCGTTTGGACCTAAAAGTCCAAAGATGCTTCCCTTAGGAACTTCAATAGAAACGCCATTTAAAGCAGTATGACCGGCATACTCTTTTCTAACGTTTTGAGTTTCAAGAATATTATTCATATAGTAGCAATGCTAAAATGTTTGAGTTTCAAATTTAATAGGATATTGGGGTAATAAAAGGTTTTTGGGATGAATGGTTGTGGTATTTGGATATTAATTGGGAGGTATGAATTCGTAAAAAACAATCCTAAACCGTATTTCTTGAGAATTGTGTTTTGCACCGGCATCAATTATGTGCAATTGTTCTTTTGTAACACCATGGGCTATTAGATAGGAGTACACGGATTGTATTCTTTTGGTAGATGTATTTTTCTTTTCCGTTTTCAATTGGTTACCAATTATGGAAATTTCCAATTTAGGGTGTTTTTGTAATCTATATGTGATGTAGTCCAATGAGTCGGTTAGGGAGTAGTTGGAGATAGTAGGATGTTCTATTTTATATTTATTGTAATTAAACTTGATAATAGGGGTTTCAAGTATTCCGGTATCTGGATTCATATTATTGGAATATTTAATTGTTCTACCCCAATGCATATTATAATCAAGTATTCTATTTAGTGGTAAATAACCTTTCTTGTAGGAGGTGAATGAGTAGTTGTTTCCCGATTCATTTTCTACCAACGAATCTAAGTTTATGAACCAATTAAAAGCTCCTAAAGAATCTGTTTGGAATTGTGAAATTAGTTTAGAATGGTTGTCTAGTAAATAGATGCTGCAATAGGGGATGTTTTTTTTTGTTTTATGATCTAATATTTCACCATCCAGATGAAAATAGGAGCTATCAACAAAAGCATAATTGGAGTCATTATCATCCCTCAAAATTCGAATATCTACTGTTCTGGAAATTTCCAAATACTTGTTAGAATCTAGTTTAAAAATATCGGGAGAAATACCATTTCCATATTTATCAGAACCAGCATCTGTTGTGATAATCCGATTGGGATGGATGCCTTGAGAAACTAGATAGTTCATTGCGTTTTGGGCTCTTTTAGATGATATAAGTGAGTCTTCTCTTAATGATCGGAAAGCCATTAACTCAATCACCAAACTGGGGTTGGTTTTAAGGTAGGCTAAAAGGTCATTTTGATTCATAAAGTCGGTAGTTGACGAGGTGTCCATTGGAAAATACTGGTTGTGGTTGTACTGTAAGTGGTAATTATATCTAGGAGCACATAGTGGGCTCAAGCCAATGGAATGAATAATTTTTGTGGAAGTCTTATTTCGGGTAGTGATTTGAAAATTGGCTTCAAGATATCCTTTCACTAAAGCTTTAATTGTAAAATCCGTCTTGGGAGTAAGGGGTATTTGGGCTTTTCCGTTACTATCTGTTTGGGCAGATTTGTATTCTTGAAGATCAATGGTTACAATAATTTTAGCATTAGATACGGGAGTTTCACTGAACTTATCATAAAGGTGCACTTCTAGAATGTACTTGGTAGAATCGGAAGCGAGGGAATTCAATCCCAGGAAAGAGAGTAAAGAAAAGAGGACTAGAGTTGTGAATTTTAGCATTGGCGTAAAAATAGGGAAGAAGTAAGGATAAACAAAAAACGCCCTCTATAACTAGAAGGCGTTTTTACTATTAAATGAAGTATAACTTCGGTAAGACTTGTTTAGTTAAAGTATTCTTTCATTCTTGAAAAGAAACTTTTTTGACCTGCGTCTGATTTTGGTTTGAAGTTATCAGAATCGCGCAACTTTTGCATCATTGCTTTTTCATCTTTGCTTAACTTCTTAGGTGTCCATATATTTACATGAATCATTAAATCACCCGTTCCGTATGCATTTACTTCTGGTAAACCTTTACCACGTAATCTCAGAATTTTACCGGCTTCGGTTCCTTCTGGGATTGTGATTTTTACTTTTCCAGTAGCGGTAGGAACTTCCACACTTGTACCCAAAGCAACATCAGCAAAGTTCAAGAATAAGTCGTAATGAAGATTTCTACCTTCACGAACTAATTCTGGATGATCTTCTACTTCAATAACCACTAATAGATCTCCAGATACACCACCTTTTGGTCCATCATTACCGGCACCTCTAACAGAAAGTTGCATTCCGTCTTCTACACCGGCTGGGATATCTACTTCAACCACTTCTTCTTTACGTACTTGACCGTTGGCATCAGAACCTGGTGCTTTTTTGTCAATCATTTGTCCGTCACCATGACAGGTAGGACACGTAGAAGCCGTTTGCATTTGACCTAAGAAAGTACTGGTAACTCTTGTTATTTGTCCAGTACCATTACACTGCGTACATGTTTTGGTAGTAGTACCTTCTGCATTTACGAGCTTCTTAACCTTGATTTTTTTGTGCACACCGTTAGCCACATCCGCCATGGTCATGGTAATTCTAACTCTTAGGTTAGACCCTTTAACCACACGTCTGCGTTGGCCACCGCCACCACCAAAACCACCTCCGAAGCCACCGCCACCGAAGATGTCGCCAAATTGCGAGAATATGTCATCCATATTCATACCGCCACCGAAACCACCGCCACCAGCAGCTCCGCCCATGCCAGCATGACCAAACTGATCATAACGTGCACGTTTGTTGGCATCGCTTAAAACTTCGTAAGCTTCAGCGGCCTCCTTAAACTTTGCTTCGGCAGAAGCATCGTCAGGATTTTTATCTGGGTGATACTTGATAGCCATTTTGCGATAAGCCTTTTTAATTTGCTTATCATCGGCATTTTTCTCTACCCCTAATACTTCGTAAAAATCTCTTTTATTCGACATTCAAAAATGATTTTATTCGCCAATTACCACTTTGGCATGACGTAAGATTTTACTGTTTAGGTAATACCCTTTTTCAGTAACATCAATAACTTTTCCTTTTAAATCTTCTGAAGGCGCTGGGATTTTAGCAATAGCTTCGTATTCGTCACTATTAAAATCTTTTCCTTGTGCTTTCATTTCGTTTAACCCTTGTTGGGTCAACAAATTGAAGATTTTATTGTGGATCAAATTCATTCCTTCTTTGATGGCTTCTACATCTTCAGAATCTTTGTTGGCTGCCATAGCACGGTCAAAATCATCTAAAATTGGAAGTAAAGAACTAATGATATCTTTTCCTGCGTTTTGTATTAATTCAACACGCTCCTTAGCCGAACGTCTTCTGAAATTTTCAAACTCAGAATACATACGTAGGTGCTTGTCCTTGTAAATCGCTAATTCTTCTTCTACGGTTGGTTTTGGAGCTTCTTGCTCTTCTGCTTTCGCTTCTGTTGAATCTGTATTCGCTGAATTTTCTTGAGTTTCTTCGTTGGCCATTTCTGGATTGTTCAACGTTTCCTCTTTCAATTCTTCGTTTGTTGTTTTGCTCATTATCAAATAATTTGGAAATACCGCATGTCAAATACGAGACCAAGCTCGATTTTTGGACATTTTGGCAGAATTGGCGCGAAAATAAAAAGACAGGCTGTAAACCTGTCTTTAAATTGTAATAATATGTCGGATTATTTTATTTCAGCTGTTTTTTCAACGCGTCTTTAAGTTGAGCACCTCGTAAGTTTTTACCCACAATAATACCATCACCGTTAATTAATACACTGGCAGGAATCCCACGAACACCATATCTTGCTGCGGCAGCATTGTTCCATCCTTTAAGGTCAGATACATGGTCTTTCCAAATGAGATGGTCTTGCTTTATAGCAGCTTTCCATTTATCGGCATTATTGTCTAAAGAAACGCCAAAAATGGTAAAGCCCTTACCGTTTTTGAATTCTTTGTCTTTAAACTCCTTGTAGGTTTTTACCACGTTTGGGTTTTCATGTCTACACGGACCACACCAAGATGCCCAAAAATCAATCAAGACCATTTGTCCTTGAAGGTTAGATAATTGGATAGGCTTTCCATCAAGACCATTCATGATAATATCTGGTGCTTTATCTCCAATATTCAAACCTTCTTTGGCAGGAGCTATTTCGGTGTTAGGATTTTTGCTTTCTGCCAATCCGCTGGTAAAAGAATAAGTTCCAATAGCCAAAATGGCAAATAGAGATGCGATTTTAAATGCTTTCATTTCGTAGTAATTTTTTTATGCCCTCAGGCGATTAAACTCTCGTGATGTCAGCTCCCAAAGCAATTAAACGTTTGTCAATGTTTTGGTAACCTCTATCAATCTGCTCAATGTTGTGTATCATACTTTCACCATCAGCCGATAGAGCAGCGATAAGCAAAGATACACCTGCTCTAATGTCAGGAGATGTCATCTGGATGCCTTTTAGTGGAGTTTGTTTCCCTAGTCCAATAACGGTAGCGCGATGTGGGTCACATAAAATGATCTGAGCGCCCATGTCTATTAATTTATCTACGAAGAATAATCTACTCTCAAACATTTTTTGGTGTACTAATACACTTCCTTTAGCTTGAGTTGCTACTACCAGAATGATACTTAATAAATCTGGCGTAAAACCTGGCCAAGGAGCATCACTTACGGTAAGAATAGAACCATCAATAAATGTTTCTACTTCATAGGTGTTTTGACGCGGTACAATAATGTCGTCACCATTCTTTACAATACTGATTCCCATTTTACGGAATACCGAAGGAATTACTCCAAGGTTATCGTAAGAAACATCTTTAATAGTAATCTCAGAGTTGGTCATTGCTGCCAATCCAATAAAACTACCAATTTCAATCATGTCAGGTAAGATTCTGTGTTTGCATCCTCCCATTTTCTTCACTCCGTGAATTGTCAATAGGTTAGATCCAATACCTTCAATTTTACCCCCCATGGCGTTAATCATCTTACATAATTGCTGTAAGTATGGTTCACAAGCCGCGTTATAAATTTGAGTTGTTCCTTCTGCCATTGAGGCAGCCATAACAATATTTGCGGTTCCTGTAACTGAAGCTTCATCCAGTAACATGTAACACCCTTTTAATTTCTTTGCAGAGACCTCATAAAAGTTAGCATGCGAATCAAAATCAAACTGTGCGCCTAATTTTTCAAAACCAATAAAGTGAGTATCTAATCTTCGTCTACCAATTTTGTCTCCACCTGGTTTTGGAATAGCTCCAAACCCGAAACGAGCTAATAACGGTCCAACGATCATGATAGAACCTCTAAGTCCCGCACCTTTTTTTCTAAACTCTTCCGACTTTAAGAAATCCAAATCCACTTCGTCTGCTTGAAACGAATAAGTGTCTGGCTTAAGTTTTTTGATCTTAACACCTAAATCACCTAATAGATCAATTAGTTTGTTTACATCAATAATGTCAGGAACATTAGATATGGTAACTTTTTCAGGAGTTAGAAGTACGGTACATAATACCTGTAAAGCTTCGTTTTTTGCTCCTTGTGGTGTGATTTCACCTTTTAATTCTTTTCCTCCTCTTACTCTAAAAGTTCCCATTAATATCTTCTTTTCGATTTTTTACCTGAATTTCTTCTTCTATTGTTATTGTTGCTGTTTTCGTTTTGATTTACGATATGCTTCATATCTTCTAACTGAGCACCTTCAGGTCTAGTTAGTTTCCCTTCCGAAAGTTCTAGCAAGTGATTCCAAATCACTAAATCATCTACGGTATTTTTGTTCCACTGTAAATACGTTTTCTTCATCAAGTTGGCTACCATAATGGCTAAAGCATCCCTTTGCTCCGAATCCTCTTCTTTGGCAGCTTCACTAATAATAGTACGAACTACTTTGCCATAATGACGGTACTTTTGAACTCCCGTAGGATATTCTACCTTATTAGGTTTTCCTTGAAATTCTTCTTTATCTGGAATAGGGTAGGGAGAATCTACATCCAATAAAAAATCGGACATAATGAATAAATGATCCCATAGTTTATGATTGTAGTCTTCTAAATCTCTTAATTGCGGATTTAATTGCCCCATTAATTTAATAACGGCTTTGGCACCTGTGTTACGTTCTTCGCGGTCTTCTACTTGTAATAAGAAGTCTACCATTTGATGAACGCTTCTTCCGTATTCAGGTAAGATTAATTCCTTTCTTTCTGTATTATAATCCATTGGTTTCTCTTTATTGTCTTGAATCTACTGGATGGCTCAAGATTCACAAATCTACATTTTAAAACAGTGGTTTACTAAGCTTTCCACTATTCAAGTTAACGATGTAATGTTGATTTAATTTTAAGGTAGTTTTTGATGGCCGTAAATTTAAAACAACAACTCAAATTTTGAGTGCTCTTTGAGTTAAAGACTCAAAAAAAAGCTCTGATATGAAAATATTCGAGCTTTAAATAAATGGTCAATTGGGGAAATTAAAAAATTGAGCTGGACTCAAGCTATTTTGGATGATCCCCGAAATGGGTATATATTTGACTAGAAGTTACCTGATTAGTTGAAATTCTTTTTTGAAGACCAAAAATTTAAAGCTGTACCCATGAAGAACGCTATACTTTATTTAATACTAGCTCCTCTGCTTTTTTGTTGGAGCTGTAAAAGGGAAGCGGAAATAATGGTTTGTGAACCTGTGGATGTGCCCTATGAAAGCAGGAAGGTGAGTGGTGAAACCGATGATGAAATAAAAGTTACCTTTTTACGAGGTAGTTTAAACGACTCGGATTATTGTCAAGGGTATTTTGCGAAGATTTGGAGTGCTTCGGATTCAGAGCGTACTGGGGTTCATTATTTAAAGATAGAAGGGGATTTACCAGCATATATTTATCAGGTGGATGACTATAGGAACCATGAATGGTTATTAGATGTTACCTATTTGGGAAAGGGTATGGAATGTTATTTAACGGCTATTTTTGGAGATCCTCCTCCAGGGCAAAAGGCTGTGCCAGATGATATAGAATTGGTTGAGATTACCAATATTAGGCCAGCTCCATGATTTTACTAGTATTAAAAAAGCAAAGGCTCCGAATTCGGAGCCTTTGCTTTTTAGTTTAATATGGTCAATTTTGCAAACTTCAAAAGGAGTTGTCGTTTGCCGGAGTTGATAAATTCAACCGTTACTTTTTGATTAGGCGCTGAGCCTTCAACGACTTTTACCGTTCCAATACCAAAACGTTCATGTTGCACTTTAATACCAGCTTTTAACTCACCTCCAATATCTAAACTGCCTTGGGCGGTAGAAGATTTGGAAGTGTTAGAAACCTTTGTCATGTTGTGTGGTTTGGCTGGTGCTTGGTATGATCCACTTGATGTAAAAGATGCTTTTCCCGTTTTTTGAAACTCTTGTTTGGTTGGTCGAGCAGCTGGTTTTTTCTGTACTCGACTTAGCGTTCCTGTTTCCTGAAAATCGATGTATTGTTGATCAATTTCTTGTAAGAATCTACTAGGTGAAGTACTAATTAAATCTCCCCATTTGTAGCGCATGTTAGCGTAAGAAATGGTTAGTTGTTTTTCTGCTCTAGTAATCGCAACATAAAATAAACGTCTTTCTTCTTCTAAATCTGCTCTGGAGCCTACAGATAATTGCGAAGGGAATAGATTTTCCTCTAACCCTGCCACATACACATATCCGTACTCCAATCCTTTAGAGGCATGAATAGTCATTAAGGTCACCTTATCGCTATCTTCATCCCCTTTATCGGTATCCTTATCGGTAAGTAAAGGAATATCTTGAATAAAGTTGGCTAAGGTAGGAGCCATGTCCTCTGGATTTTCAACAAAATCTTTCAGCGAGTTTAACATCTCTTGTAAGTTGTCATGTCGTCCAATTCCTTCTGGAGTTTTATCGTTATGCAACTCCTTCAAAATACCAGAACTCGAAGCAATTACTTTACCTGCTTCATAGGCGTCTTGGTTTTTGGCAACTTCTTTAAAGCTCTTAATCATTTCTACAAAACCCGCAATTTTGTTTTTAGCTCCCCCATGAATTTGAATAGGCGTATTATGCAAGTTTTGAATTAAATCCCAAAGATTCAAGTTGTTTTCGGCAGCAAACAAATTGATTCGATCCATGGTAGTTTGTCCAATACCACGAGCCGGATAATTAATAATACGTTTTAAGGCTTCCGTGTCGTTTGGATTGAAGACCAATCTACAGTAAGCTAAGAAATCCTTAATTTCTTTACGTTGGTAAAATGACAAGCCTCCATAAATACGATACGGAACATTCAGTTTACGTAAAGCGTCTTCCAATCCACGTGATTGAGCATTGGTTCTATATAGAATAGCAAAATCAGAATTGGCTAATTGGTTAGTGTTCTTTGTATGGAAAATGCTGTGGGCTATTCCAAGGGCTTCCTCGGTATCGCTCATGGCTGCCATGATGTTGATTTTGTTACCTTCATCATTGCTCGTCCAAACGTCCTTTTTAATCTGATCTTGATTGTTTTGAATTAGGCTATTTGCTGCCTTAACAATATGTTGGGTGGAACGGTAATTTTGTTCCAACTTGTAGGTCTTTGCATCCGAGTAATCTCTTTTGAAGTTCAGGATGTTCTGAATACTGGCGCCACGAAAAGCGTAGATACTTTGAGCATCATCACCTACAACACTAATGTTTTGGAAACGGTCGGCTAATGCTTTTACAATAACATATTGCGAAAAGTTGGTATCTTGGTACTCATCTACTAATATGTATCTAAAACGATCTTGGTACTTGTGTAAAACGTCTGGAAAATCACGTAACAAGATATTCATATTAAAAAGGAGGTCGTCAAAGTCCATGGCTCCAGATTTAAACAAACGCTCGTTGTATATCTTATATATATTACCGAGTTCTGGTTTCTTAGATTGCATGTCCTCTTTAGTAATGTTTAAATTACCTAAGTATGCAGCCGGAGTGAGAAGGTTGTTCTTTGCTCCTGAAATTCTATTTAAAACTACATTGGGTTTATATACCTTGTCATCCAGTCCGCGTTCCTTTACAATAGTCTTGATTAACTTCTTAGCATCATCGGTATCATAAATAGTGAAGTTGCTTTGGTAACCTAGCTTCTCTCCTTCAGAACGTAAAATTCGTGCAAAGATGGAGTGGAAGGTGCCCATCCATAAACTCTTAGCTTTGGACTCGCCAACTAATTGCCCAATACGCTCTTTCATTTCACGAGCGGCTTTATTGGTAAACGTAAGTGACAAGATATTATGTGGAGAAACACCCTTATCTAGAAGTGCAGCAATTCTGTAGGTAAGTACTCTAGTTTTCCCTGATCCTGCACCTGCAATAATCATGGATGGTCCTTCCGTGTTAATTACTGCCTCTCTTTGGGCATCATTTAGTTCATTTAAAAATTCCATGGTGCAAATGTAAACTGCTGCGAACAACTGCGAGTAAACGATTAACGTTCGTTTTCAAAAAGAAATTGACAACCCCCTTTTAAATTTTATAAGTTATTGTCAATTAATTGAATAAAAATTAAATCGAGGTGTTGTTTTTCCGAATTAATCATGTACATTTGCAGCCCCTTAAAAGGGACTGAATTATAATAAATCAACATTTGATAGTAATATATGCCAACTATTCAGCAATTAGTTAGAAAAGGACGCTCGAAGAAAGTGAAGCAAAGTAAGTCTGCTGCGCTTAACAGTTGTCCTCAACGAAGAGGTGTATGTGTAAGAGTTTACACTACAACTCCAAAGAAGCCTAATTCAGCAATGAGAAAAGTAGCTAGGGTAAGATTAACCAACGGAAACGAGGTGAATGCTTACATCGGAGGCGAAGGTCACAACTTACAAGAGCACTCAATCGTTCTTGTAAAGGGTGGAAGAGTTAAAGATTTACCTGGTGTTCGTTACCACATCGTTCGTGGTGCACTTGATACAGCTGGAGTGGAAGGACGTACACAAAGACGTTCAAAATACGGAACAAAAAGACCAAAGAAGAAATAATTCTTTGAAAGTTAAGAAATTATGAGAAAAGGTAGAGCTAAAGAGAGGATACTGACTCCGGACCCAAAGTTTAACGACAAAGTGGTAGCGAAGTTTGTAAATAACCTTATGTTAAGCGGAAAGAAGAGTACTGCGTATCGCGTTTTTTATGAAGCGATGGATATGGTGGCTGAGAAGGCTGAGGAAGAAGGAGCACTAGCAACTTTCCACAAAGCACTTGTAAACGTTACTCCAGGAGTGGAAGTGAAGTCTAGAAGAGTTGGTGGAGCTACATTCCAGATACCTCAACCTGTTCGAAAAGAAAGAAAAGATTCAATGGCAATGAAATGGATGATCAGTTTCGCTAGAAAGCGTAATGGTAAATCTATGGGCCGTAAACTTGCTGATGAGATTTTAGCAGCGTCAAACGAAGAAGGTGGAGCCTACAAAAAGAAGGAAGACACGCATCGTATGGCTGAAGCTAACAAAGCATTCTCACACTTTAGATTTTAAGAGATGGCAGCAAGAGATCTTAAATATACAAGAAATATTGGAATTATGGCTCACGTTGATGCGGGTAAAACCACAACAACAGAGCGTATCCTTTATTACACAGGGTTAAGTCATAAAATTGGTGAAGTACATGATGGTGCGGCAACAATGGACTGGATGGAGCAAGAGCAAGAAAGAGGTATTACAATTACTTCTGCTGCTACAACTACATCTTGGAAATACCCAACTGTTCAGGGTAAACCTGTTCCAGGTACTGAAGAGTATAAAGTAAACATTATTGATACTCCTGGTCACGTTGATTTTACCGTTGAGGTAGAGCGTTCTTTACGTGTGTTAGATGGTGCTATTGCGTTGTTTTGTGCTTCTTCGGGAGTAGAGCCGCAATCAGAGACTGTTTGGAGACAATCAGATAAATATAAAGTTCCACGTATTGGATTCATTAACAAAATGGATCGTATGGGAGCTGATTTCTTTGGTGTTGTAAAAGAGATTAAAGAAAGATTAGGTGCACGTCCAATTCCATTGCAAATTCCAATTGGTTCAGAAACTGAATTCGTAGGTGTTGTTGATTTAACAACTATGAAGTCTATTATCTGGAATGATGAGGATATGGGAATGACTTACAAGGAGGAAGAAGTTCCTGCTGAGTTATTGGATGAAGCAACTGAGTGGAGAAATCATTTGATTGAAGCGGTTGCTGAAACAGATGATGAGTTAATGGAGAAATTCTTTGAAGATCCAGACTCTATCACTAAAGAAGAGATTTACGAAGCAATTCGTACGGCAACCATCTCAATGGAGATTACTCCAATTATGTGTGGTTCTGCATTTAAAAATAAAGGTGTTCAAACCGTACTAGATGCAGTTATGGCTTTCTTGCCTTCTCCGTTAGATAACGGTCAAGCAGAAGGGACTAATCCAGATACTGGAGAAGTTGAGGTTCGTGAGCCCTCATTAAGTGATCCAATGGCAGCTTTAGCATTTAAAATTGCTACTGATCCATTTGTTGGTCGTTTATGTTTTATTAGAAATTATTCAGGTGCTATTCCTGCAGGTTCTTACGTTAAGAACATGCGTACTGGAAAGAAAGAGCGTATTTCACGTTTATTCCAAATGCACTCTAACAAGCAAAATTCAATTAGCGAGCTAGAAGCTGGTGATATTGGTGCTGCTGTTGGTTTTAAAGATATCCGTACTGGAGATACATTGTGTGATGAGAAACACCCAATCGTATTAGAGTCTATGTCTTTCCCTGATCCAGTAATTGGTATTGCTATTGAGCCTAAGACTCAAGCTGATTTAGATAAATTAGGTGTTGGTCTTGGTAAATTAGCAGAAGAGGATCCTACATTCCAAGTTAAAACTGATGAAGACTCAGGTCAAACAGTTATTTCAGGAATGGGTGAGCTTCACTTAGAGATTTTGATTGATCGTTTAAAACGTGAGTTCAAGGTTGAAGTGAACGAAGGTGCTCCTCAGGTTGCGTATAAAGAAGCTATTGTTGGTTCAACTAGCCATAGAGAAGTTTATAAGAAACAATCTGGTGGTCGTGGTAAATTTGCGGATATCTCATTCGTTATCGGACCAAGAGAAGAAGAAGGAACTGGTCTTGAGTTCAAAAACTCAATTAAAGGGGGTAACATTCCAAAGGAATTTATTCCATCTATTGAGAAAGGATTTAAAGAATCAATGAAGAACGGTGTTTTAGCTGGTTATGAAGTTGAAAGTTTAAGAGTTGAAGTAAAAGATGGATCTTTCCATGCGGTAGATTCGGATCAACTTTCTTTTGAGTTAGCAGCTAAATTAGGTTATAAAACTGCAATGCCTTTAGCAGGAGCTAAAATTCTTGAGCCAATTATGAAGCTTGAGGTTGTTACTCCAGAAGAAAACATGGGTGATATTGTAGGTGACTTAAATAGAAGAAGAGGTCAAGTAGGCGGAATGGATTCTAGAAATGGAGCTCAGGTAATTAGTGCTACTGTACCATTATCAGAAATGTTTGGTTATGTTACGGCATTAAGAACAATTTCTTCTGGTAGAGCTTCATCTACTATGGAATTCTCTCACTACGAAGAGTGTCCAAGAAACATCGCAGAACAAGTTATTGAAAAAGTAAAAGGAAAAAACTAATATCATGGCTCAGAAGATTAGAATTAAACTAAAGTCTTACGACCATAATTTGGTGGATAAGTCAGCCGAAAAAATTGTAAAGACTGTTAAGTCAACAGGTGCTGTAGTTAATGGACCAATTCCATTACCAACACATCGTAAGATTTTCACTGTTCTTAAGTCACCTCACGTGAATAAGAAATCAAGAGAGCAATTTCAATTAAATGACCACAAGAGATTGCTTGATATATATTCATCATCGTCTAAAACTGTTGACGCGCTGATGAAATTAGAATTACCAAGTGGTGTAGAAGTAGAAATTAAAGTTTAATTATTACCATGTCAGGAATTATAGGTAAAAAACTAGGTATGACTAGCATCTTCAACGAAGATGGTAAGAATGTACCTTGTACGGTAATTGAAGCTGGCCCATGTGTGGTGACTCAAGTTCGTACGGAAGAGGTTGACGGTTATAAAGCTGTTCAACTTGGTTTCGGAGAAGCTAGAGAGAAAAACACCCCGAATGCTCTAAAAGGGCATTTTAAGAAGGCCGGTACAAGTCCAAAAAGTAAATTAGCAGAATTTAAAGGTTTCGAAAGCGAAATGACTTTAGGTGCTGAAGTTTTAGTGGACGTATTTGAAGAAGGAGAATTTGTTGATGTAACTGGTACCTCTAAAGGTAAAGGTTTTCAAGGGGTTGTAAAACGTCACGGTTTTGGTGGTGTTGGACAGGCAACTCACGGTCAGCATAATCGTTTGCGTGCTCCAGGATCAATTGGTGCGGCATCTTACCCAGCACGTGTATTCAAAGGAATGCGTATGGCGGGTCAAATGGGAAATGAAAAAGTTAAGGTGTTGAATCTTCAGATTTTGAAGGTAGATACAGAAAACAATGTACTAATTGTTAAGGGTGCTATACCTGGATCTAATGGTTCGTACGTAATAGTTGAGAAATAATGAAAGTAGCTTTATTCGATACTAAGGGAAAAAAGACCAGTAAAAAGGTTGAGTTAAGCGATAGCATATTTGCTGTTGAGCCTAACGAACACGCTTTTTATTTAGATGTAAAATTGCACTTGGCCAACCAACGTCAAGGTACTCACAAATCTAAAGAAAGAGGTGAGATCGCGGGTAGTACTCGTAAGATCAAGAAGCAAAAAGGAACTGGTACTGCTCGTGCGGGTAGTATTAAGTCTGGTGTTTTTAGAGGTGGTGGTCGTATGTTTGGACCAAGACCAAGAAACTATAGCTTCAAATTAAACAAAAAGATTAGAAAAGTAGCTAGACGTTCTGCGTTAACAGCGAAACTTCAAAAAGGTGAATTAGTTGTTTTACAAAACTTAAGTTTTGACGCAATTAAGACCAAGAGCTATTCCGAGTTTTTAACAAACTTCGATGTTCTGGGTAAAAAATCTTTATTAGTTGTTGCTGAGGAGAATAAAAATGTATATTTGTCGGCTCGAAATTTAAAAGGTGCTAAAGTTATAAACGCTTCAGAATTAAACACTTATGATATTTCGAATGCAAGTAAAGTTTTGTTGTGCGAAGGTTCACTTAATGTAATCGAGCAAAATTTAAGTTAAGTCATGGAAATTATTAAGAAACCAATTATTACAGAAAAGATGACGGATATGGGGGAAACTCTTAACCGTTACGCTTTCGTAGTAGACCGTAGAGCCAACAAAATTCAAATTAAAGAAGCTGTTGAGGCATCTTATGATGTTACGGTTGAGAAGATTAATACAATGATTCAAGCTGGAAAGGCAAAATCTCGTTTTACCAAAGCAGGCGTAGTTAAAGGTAATACTGGTCACTTCAAAAAAGCGATCGTTACTTTGAAAGACGGAGATGTAATTGATTTTTACAGCAATATCTAAATAGAAAGAAATGGCGGTAAAGAAATTAAAACCAAACACTCCAGGACAAAGATTTAGAATTGTTTCAATGTTTGAAACAGTTACTACTGATGTTCCGGAAAAGAGTTTGTTGACTCCAAAGAAAAGATCAGGTGGTAGAAATGCTACAGGTCGTATGACTATCCGTAATATTGGTGGTGGTCACAAACAACGTTATAGAATCATTGACTTTAAACGTGATAAGTTTGGAGTTGAAGGTAAAGTAAAAACCATCGAGTATGATCCAAATAGATCCGCTCGTATTGCCTTAGTAGTTTATACTGATGGTGAAAAAAGATATATGATAGCACCTACTGGTTTAGAAGTTGGTCAGACTGTATTGTCTGGTAAAGACGCTAATCCTGAAGTTGGAAATACGCTTTATTTAAGTGAAATTCCATTGGGTACAATTATTCATAACATTGAATTGCATCCTGGTCAAGGTGCTAAGATGGCACGTAGTGCTGGTTCTTACGCGCAATTGGCAGCGAAAGATGGGAAATTTGCAGTTATCAAATTACCTTCAGGTGAAATGAGATTAGTCTTGTTAACTTGTATGGCAACTATTGGTTCTGTATCTAATTCTGATCACGCTTTGACTCGTCAGGGTAAAGCAGGTGCTAACAGATGGGCAGGTCGTAGACCGAGAGTAAGAGGTGTAGCTATGAACCCGATTGATCACCCAATGGGTGGTGGTGAAGGTAAGAAATCCGGTGGTCATCCAAGATCAAGAACTGGAGTTCCTGCTAAAGGTTTCAAAACGAGATCTCCGAAGAAGAAGTCAACTAAGTACATTATCGAAAGACGTAAAAAATAAGTAAAATGAGTAGGTCGTTAAAGAAACCCCCATTTGTACATTATAAGTTGGCGCAAAGAGTTACTGAAGCTCATGAGTCAACAAAAAAGTCAACAATCAAAACGTGGTCTAGAGCTTCTATGATTACACCTGAATTTGTTGGGTTAACAATAGCTGTACATAACGGTAAAAAGTTTATCCCAGTTTTCGTTAATGAAAATATGGTAGGACACAAACTAGGAGAATTTTCTCCGACCAGAACCTTTAGAGGTCATGGTGGTAACAAGAAAAGATAATTGACCAGAAGGTAATTAATACAACATGGGTTCAAGAAAAAAAATCAAAGCTGAGGCAGCTAAAGATGCTCGTAAAAACGTTTACGTTGCTAAATTGAATAACTGCCCAACTAGTCCAAGAAAAATGAGACTGGTGGCTGACCTAGTTAGAGGAATGGATGTGCAGAAAGCTTCTGCCGTTTTACAATTCTCTAAAAAGGAAGCATCTATTAAAATGGAGAAATTGTTAAGATCTGCCATTGCAAATTACGAAGTGAAAACGGGTAATAGCTGGGAAGATGCTAACTTATTCATTAAAGAGATCAAAGTAGATAGTGGAAGAATGTTAAAGCGTATTCAGCCTGCTCCACAAGGGCGTGCTCACAGAATTCGTAAAAGATCAAACCACGTTACTTTAATAGTAGACGCTAAAACTGAGGATAAATAAGATGGGACAGAAAACAAATCCAATAGCGAACCGATTAGGTTTTATTCGTGGCTGGGACTCAGCATGGTACGGTGGAAATGATTACGGTGATAAATTAGCTGATGATCATAAAATTAGAAGATACCTTTACGCAAGATTACGTAAAGCTAGTATCTCTAGAATCGTTATCGAAAGAACGTTGAAATTAATTACTGTTACCGTAAATACTGCTCGTCCAGGTATTATCATTGGTAAAGGTGGTTCAGAGGTTGACAAATTGAAAGAAGAGTTGAAGAAAATCACGAATAGTGAAGTTCAAATCAACATTTTTGAAATTAAAAGACCGGAATTAGAAGCTCGTTTAGTAGCGGAAGGCATTGCTCGTCAAATTGAAGGAAGAATTTCTTACAGAAGAGCAATTAAAATGTCTATCCAGGGAACAATGAGATCTGGTGCAGAAGGAATTAAAGTTCAGATTTCTGGTCGTTTGAATGGTGCAGAGATGGCACGTTCAGAAAACTATAAAGAAGGAAGAACACCTTTACATACTTTCCGTGCTAACATTGACTACGCACTTGTTGAAGCTCATACTACTTACGGCCGTATTGGTGTGAAAGTATGGATCTGTAACGGTGAGGTTTATGGTAAGCGTGATTTATCTCCAAACATTGGAGCAAAATCAAAAGGCCCTAGATCGCCTAAAGGAAAATTCAGAGGTAAAAGAAAATAATAACGGACTGTAAAGATTAATAGAAATGTTACAACCAAAAAAGGTAAGACGTAGAAGAGTCCAGAAAGGAAGAATTAAAGGACTAGCTCAAAGAGGTAGCACCATTTCTTTCGGTACATTTGGTATCAAGTCGTTAGAAATGGGTAGAATCACTTCAAGACAAATTGAAGCTGCTCGTATCGCGATGACCAGACGTATGAAAAGAGAAGGTCAAGTTTGGATTAGAATTTTTCCAGACACTCCAATTACCAACAAACCAGCGGAAGTACGTATGGGTAAAGGTAAAGGTGCTTTGGACCACTGGGTATGTAAAATTAAGCCGGGTAGAATCTTATATGAGATTGACGGTGTAGATATAGAAACTGCAAAAGAAGCGTTACGTTTAGCAGCTCAAAAACTTCCAATGAAATGTAAGTTTGTGATGCGTAAAGATTTCGTAGCTTAATAATTAGAAGATGAAGCAATCAGAGATAAAAGAGCTTTCTGCTGAAGAAGTAGTAGAAAGAATTGAAGTTGAGACCGCATCACTTCAGAAGCTGAAAGTTATGCATACTGTTTCTCCTCTTGAGAACCCATTACAGATTCGTGATGCAAGAAGAACAGTAGCTCGTTTAAAAGCAGAGCAAACAAGAAGAGCAATTAACGAAAATAAAGCTTAGATCATGGAAAGAAACCTGAGAAAAGAAAGAGTTGGGATTGTCGCTTCGAACAAGATGGAGAAATCTATCGTTGTTATGATCGAAAGAAAAGTGAAGCACCCAAAGTATGGAAAATTCGTTAAGCAGTCATCTAAGTTTGTGGCTCATGACGAAAAAAATGAATGTAACATTGGCGATACAGTAAAGATTATGGAAACAAGAAAACTCTCTAAGAATAAAAACTGGAGACTTGTTGAAATTCTTGAAAAAGCTAAGTAATAATACGATAGATAGTCATGGTACAAACGGAATCAAGATTAAAAGTTGCGGATAACAGTGGGGCTAAAGAAGTTCTAGTGATTCGCGTTCTTGGCGGAACAAAACGCAGATATGCATCTATTGGTGATAAGGTTGTTGTTACAGTAAAGCAAGCCCTACCAAACGGTGGTGTAAAAAAAGGAGCGGTTTCTACAGCAGTGGTTGTAAGAACTAAAAAAGAAATCAGAAGACCAGACGGAACTTATATTCGTTTTGATGATAACGCAGTTGTATTGTTAAATGCAGGTGGTGAGATTAGAGGAACGCGTATTTTCGGCCCTGTAGCTCGTGAGTTACGTGATAAGGACTTCATGAAAATTGTATCTCTAGCACCTGAAGTGCTTTAATAGTAGAAATTATGGGAAACAAACTTCACATAAAAATCGGTGACAACGTTATGGTTGTTGCGGGTAACGAAAAAGGAAACTCAGGCAAGGTTTTGGGTTTTAACGCAAAACATGATCGTGCTACTGTAGAAGGATTAAACATGATCAAAAAACATGTTAAGCCATCTGCATCAAATGCACAAGGAGGGATAGAAGAAGTAGAAGGTGGAATTCACATTTCAAACCTAATGGTTGTGGATAGCAAAGGAGTTCCTACTCGTACTACTCGTAAATCAGATTCAGACGGAAATAATGTTAGATTTTCTGTTAAATCAAATATAGAGGTTAAGTAATGGCATATACTCCAAATCTTCGAAACAAGTATAACGATGAGATCGTTACTGCATTAAAAGAGAAGTTTTCTTATACTTCTATTATGCAGGTACCAAAGTTGGAAAAAATCATTTTAAGTCAGGGTGTTGGTAAAGGTACCACTGATAAGAAATTAGTTGAAAATGCAGTGAAAGAAATGACTATGATTTCTGGACAGAAGGCATACGCAACTCTTTCAAAAAAGGATGTTTCTAACTTCAAATTACGTAAAGGAATGCCTGTTGGGGCAAAAGTTACGTTACGTAATGATAAAATGTATGAATTCCTAGAAAGATTCTTAAGAGTTTCTCTTCCTCGTACTAGAGATTTCCGTGGTGTTAACACGAAATTTGATGGTAGAGGTAACTATACAATGGGAATTAAAGAACAAATTATGTTTCCTGAAATTGATATCGATAAAGTCTGTCTCTTATACACATCTGACGCTGCCGACGATCTACTCTGTGTAGA
>CAJXPI010000008.1 GCA_913057875.1 uncultured Flavobacteriales bacterium | reverse complement strand
ATCTAAACACGCAATAGATACCCCTGAGTTACCAATTTTCCCGTAAATATCAGGACGCGTATCTGGATCGTTTCCGTATAAAGTAACCGAATCAAATGCCGTTGATAAACGTTTGGCTGGCATTCCCGCACTTACATAGTGAAATCTTCGATTGGTACGCTCTGGGCCACCTTCACCGGCAAACATTCTGGTTGGATCTTCCCCTTCTCTTTTGAACGGGAACAAACCTGCCGTATAAGGGAATTCTCCTGGTACATTTTCTTGCAAGTTCCAACGTAATAAATCTCCCCAAGCCGAATACTTTGGTAAAGCTACCTTAGGTATTTGAGAATGAGATAAAGACTCTGTATGCGTTTGAATAGATAATTCTTTGTCTCTTACCTTAAACTTGAATACTGGATTCTTATATTTTTCAATCACATTACCCCAGTTCAAAATGGTTTCCCAGTGGTAAGGATTTAAGTCCATTTTTACACGATCAAACTCTTTTAATAGTAAGTCGAATAAATCTTGGCTCTCTGAAGCTACTTCTACTCCTTCGGTATTCACACCAGATTTAGTTAATCCTAATTCTTGGTTAGAAACGGTATTTAGAGTAGAATAAATTCCATATAATTTTTGAGCAATAGCCGATTGTTTGTCTACGTCTAAATCGTATTTACGGTTATTCTCAGAAATCTCACTTAAATAACGAACTCTAGCTGGAGGAATCACAAATATCTTTTCAGACATTTCTTTAGTGATTTCCATACCCGATTTCAAATCAGTTGAAGTCTTCTCTGCCATCTTATCCATCACAGCTTTATATAAACTGTTCATTCCTGGATCGTTAAACTGAGATGCAATGGTTCCAAATACTGGTAAAGTTTCGGGATCTGCTTCCCACAATTGGTGGTTACGAACGTATTGTTTCTTTACATCACGTACCGCATCTAAAGCACCACGTTTGTCAAATTTGTTAATTGCAACTAGGTCAGCAAAATCTAACATATCGATTTTCTCCAATTGAGTAGCAGCTCCAAATTCAGGAGTCATTACGTACAAAGAAACATCTGAGTGATCCATGATTTCTGTATCACTTTGACCAATACCAGAAGTCTCTAAAATGATTAAATCATAGTTAGCTGCTTTTAATATTTCTAAGGCTTTAGAAACATGTTTTGAAAGCGCTAGGTTACTTTGACGTGTTGCCAAAGAACGCATGTATACCCGATTGTTGTTAATCGCGTTCATTCTAATTCTATCTCCTAATAAAGCTCCACCTGTTTTTCTTTTTGATGGATCAACCGAAACAATAGCAATATCTTTATCTGTAAAATCTAGTAAAAATCTACGCACCAATTCATCTACCAAACTAGATTTACCTGCACCTCCGGTACCTGTAATTCCTAATACTGGAGATTTAGAATTTTTAGTTAATTCATCTACTTGACTCCAAACAGACTCGTACTCTTCCGGAAAGTTCTCTGCAGCACTAATAAGGTTCGCTATATCTACCTTACTTTTTGCCTGCACTTTATCTAGGGCTACGTTGATGTCTTTACCTAAAGGAAAATCTGAACGTTGAACTAAGTCATTGATCATTCCTTGTAATCCCATTTCACGACCGTGATCCGGATGGTAAATACGCTCAATTCCGTAAGCTTCTAATTCTTCAATTTCTGAAGGAAGGATAGTTCCACCTCCACCAGCAAATATTTTGATATGACCTGCACCATTCTCTTTCAAAAGGTCGAACATGTATTTCAAATACTCTGTATGTCCACCTTGGTAAGAAGTCATGGCAATAGCTTGCACATCTTCTTGAATGGCACAGTTCACCACATCCTCTACACTACGATCATGCCCTAGGTGAATTACCTCAACCCCAGTAGATTGAATAATTCTACGCATAACATTAATGGCAGCATCATGTCCGTCAAACAACGAAGCGGCTGTTACTATTCTTACTTTATTATTTGGTTTATATACCTCTGGATTGGTCATAAATATAGCTTTTTACAAGGCCGCAAAAGTACAATTTTATTAGGGAAACGGATGGTTTTACGCATGCTATTTACATACTCAAAATCAAGTCATTTTCTAATACCACTTTTAGCCCAAAGCTATCCTTAAACCGAAATACCAATGATCACCCACATGGCTACCCACATTAAAATAGCCTCTACCGTAATTCCAACAATCTTTTTCATAAGGAACTTATACGGTTTCAGTTTCCAATTGTTTTGCGCCCTTAACAAAACTTAGCATTACCAGCATTAAAGCATAGGTTAGTCCCATTCCAGTCACCATACCCGTAAAAGATGCAAACCAAGGTAGTTCTGGTATCCATTCTAATTGCATGGTTTGTTTTCCTATGGGATGCATGGAAATAAAGAAGTTTAATCCGTGAATGAGGCCTAGACCCAGAATAAGTAGACCAAATTGTTTTATGATTTTCATAGCGCATTTAATTTTTACAGTACAAAAGTCAGGAGATCAAAAAGGTTAAGGCATGACATGGGATGTCAGGTTAAAAAATAATTTGAATAAACTAATTACTCAAACCTTCACCACACTGATTACAATAAAGAGCAGACTCCGGGTTTTCTTGTTTACACTTTCCACATTTCTTTTTCGGGTTTGTGGCTTGCGCAATACCCACTGTCATAATTCCAGTGGGTACGGCAATAATGCTGTAACCAATAATCATGGCGAAAGAAGAAATGAATTTTCCTAAGGCAGAAGCGGGAATCATATCTCCATACCCTACCGTTGTTACCGTAACAATGGCCCAATAAATAGCCTCTGGAATACTATTAAAGCCATCTTCATTCATTTCAACTACATACATCACGGTTCCTAATAGAGTTACAATAGCGAGTACAGCCATTAAGAATATGGTGATTTTATACATACTCGCTTTTAAGGCATTTAAAAGCATTTGAGCTTCATTATTGAAGCGTACCAATTTGAGAATACGGAAAACACGTAATAATCTGAAAATACGGACAATGAGTAGGTAATGATATCCTACCATAAAGAAACTAATATAAGTAGGTAGAATGGAAAGCAAATCAATCATTCCCCACCAACTAAAAATGTATTTGGAAGGTTTGGGTGAAATCCAAAGACGTAATAGATATTCAATCGTAAAGAAAATGGTCAGAACCCATTCAATAACCGCAAACTCAGCATCATACTTAGCATCTAAACTAGGAACACTTTCCAGCATTACAATCAATACGCTAAACAAAATCAACCATAATAAATACAGGTCAAATTTGCGGCCCATTTCGGTTTCTGTACCGAAAACTATTTCATGCAACTTTTCTCTTAGGTTACTCATATTTTTTATGAAGTCTGAAAGAACCAAAAATAACCGAAATATAAACCTGTTGTCATAAATCTTGAACTAAATCTAATTCCAGTACGTAAGAATGTTAAAAGTTCCTTAAAAGAAAAGAAATGAAATCTACATGACTAAAAAATGGTTCCTCTCCTTGTAATTTCACACCAACAAAAATTCACGGCTTATGAAATCTATTAAATTCGCACTTCAACAAATCACACTACTATTATTAATATCAATCAGTTTTACAATTACATCCATGGCACAAGAAAGCAATTCATACAACGAACTATCTGAATTTGAAGAATACGTTATTGTAAATAAAGGTACCGAACGCGCTTATACCGGTGAGTTTTGGAATCACTTTGAGAATGGCACCTATGTATGCCGACAATGCAACGCACCTTTATATAAATCCAACACCAAATTTGAAAGTCACTGCGGTTGGCCAAGTTTTGACGATGAAATTCCAGGAAGCGTAGACCGTTTAACTGATGCCGATGGTAGAAGGACAGAAATTATTTGCCATAACTGTAATGGACATTTGGGACATGTTTTTGAAGGAGAAAAATATACTGAAAAGAATACCCGTCATTGCGTAAATAGTGTTTCTATAAAATTCGTTCCTTACAACGAAAACCTACCTATGATAATTACTCCGAGTAAGTAAACTCCTTTTTAGTTAAAGCATTTGACAGTTTAAAACCTTATTTGCGAGTTATTTACAACAATTGACGATATATTATAAAAGTGTAAGGTAGTAAAAACACACCTTTGAATTGTCGAAAGACACACCTACCACTGGTTAAGCAATTAGCCACGAAACACTAATCACCTCATTAGTCCGAAAGGATTAAAAAAATTCAAGATCGGTAGCGACCACCTCGGTGCCGGTCTTGTTTAACGCCACTAACTAAAAACTAAAAAAAGCCATTGAAACTAATCAATGGCTTTTTTAATGCGGTTAATTGTAGCTTACATTAAAGCAGTTAACTTACCTTCTAAAACATCTTTAGATGTAGCTCCAACTTGTTTGTCAGCAACCTCTCCGTTCTTAATGTAAAGAACTGTTGGGATGTTTCTAATTCCAAATTTCATAGCCGCTTGCGGGTTTTCATCCACATTTACTTTAGCTACTAATGCTTTATCACCTTGCTCGTTAGAAATTTCTTCAACTAATGGTCCAATTAGACGACATGGTCCACACCATTCTGCCCAAAAGTCAAGTAACACGGGTTTGTCACTATTCATTACTAATTCCTCAAAGTTCGCATCTGTGATTTCAACTGCCATAATTTTATATTTTAATGTTATTATTCTCTTTGTCCAAGCCATGCAAAACTACACCATCGCTTTGAATTTAACTTGCAATTTGCAATACAAATCACTCCGATTTTCATAAATGATGTTATTAATTTATTAACAGAATCAATCCTTTTGTTGAAACCTTTACAAATTGTCCTTTCCGCAACATAAACCCAATTAATGGGTGCATTAGGAATTATGCTTACATTAATAAAATGGCAGTTCTTATTAAACAATAGCAATAGCCTACTTTTGCGCCATGCAACATCGTCCGTTATCAGATTGGTTACCGATTACCAAAAAAGAAGTAAAAAATAGAGGCTGGGAACAGCTTGATGTTATTCTGATTTCGGGAGACGCCTATGTTGACCATCCTTCCTTTGGTCCAGCAGTAATTGGACGCATCATTGAAAGTTACGGGTTTAAGATTGGAATCATTCCACAACCCAACTGGCGAGATGATTTACATGAGTTCAAAAAGCTGGGAGAACCTAAATACTTTTTTGCGGTGACTTCGGGTTGTATGGATTCTATGGTAAACCACTATACCGCTGGTTTACGAAAACGATCTACCGATGCCTACACTCCAGGAGGAGAAGCGGGTTTCCGTCCAGATTACGCCACTTCTGAGTACACGAATATTTTAAAGAAACTCTATCCAGAGGTTCCGGTAGTTATTGGTGGTATTGAGGCTTCTTTACGTAGAGTAACCCATTATGATTATTGGTCTGATAAATTAAGTAAGTCTATACTGGAAACCAGTGGAGCCGATTTATTGGTCTACGGAATGGGTGAAGCTCCATTACGTGAAATCATTAATTTGTTACAAAAAGGCGTTCCGTTTGAGCAGCTTACCATGGTGAAGCAAACCGCCTACATGAAGCCCGTTAAGGAGGGTATTCCAAAGAATAAAAAATGGGACGACAAAGTTTTGACTTCTCATGAAATTTGTGTGAATGACAAATTGAAGTTTGCGGCTAACTTCAAAACCATTGAACAAGAATCAAACAAAGTACATGCCAAGCGTCTAATTCAACAGTCTGGAGATAACAACTTAGTTATTAATCCTCCTTTTGAAACCATGACCGAAAAGGAAATGGATCAAGCGTTTGACCTGCCGTATACACGTTTACCACACCCCAAATACAAATTTAGAGGTCCTATCCCCGCCTATGACATGATCAAGTTTTCGATCAATATGCATAGGGGTTGTTTTGGAGGGTGTAGCTTTTGTACCATCTCGGCTCATCAAGGTAAATTTATTGCCAGTCGTTCTGAAAAGTCCATTATTAAAGAGGTAGAACAAGTTACCGAAATGGAGGACTTTAAAGGCTATCTCTCTGATTTAGGAGGCCCATCAGCTAACATGTATAAGCTGAAAGGAAAAGTAAAGTCTATTTGCGATAAATGTGTGGCACCTAGTTGTATTCACCCTGTGGTTTGCGACAATCTAGATACGAATCACGATGCCATGACGCAGATCTACAAAAAAGTAGATGCCATGCCTAAAATCAAAAAGGCATTTATTGGTTCGGGTATTCGATACGATTTATTGACACGATCTTACAATAAAAAAGCCGATAAGTCTTTAGAGCCTTATATGGAACAAGTGTTGAAAAGACACGTTTCGGGTAGATTAAAAGTGGCTCCAGAACATAGTTCTGCTGCTACCTTGAAGTTAATGCGTAAACCAAAGTTTGAACACTTTATGGAGTTCAAAAAGAACTTTGATCGTATTAACGAAAAGTACAAATTAAATCAACAATTAATTCCCTATTTCATTTCAAGTCACCCGGGTTCTACCGAAGAGGAAATGGCCAATTTAGCTGGCGACACCAAAGACATGGGCTTCCAATTGGAACAAGTTCAAGATTTCACTCCTACTCCAATGACAGTGGCCACCGTAGCCTATTATTCAGGTTACCATCCCTATACTTTAGAAAAGGTGTATACCGCCAAAAAACCTTCCGAAAAGAAAAACCAACACCGTTTTTTCTTTTGGTATAAAAAGGAAAACCATCAATGGATTAGAGAAAGTCTACGAAAAATAGACCGCTTGGATTTAGCCGAAAAGTTATTGACTTTCCCTAAAAAAGGGGCGCCTAAGGTGGTTTCAAATGAAATACTGACAGATCCAGAAGCCACTAATCCAGACCGTCAAAAAGCAAAAGGAAAAAAATCGTTTAAGGCCAAGACAAAAAAAACCGGTTTCAAAAAAAGTGGGAAACCAGAATTTGAACACCCGCGTAAAAAACGTCCTAAAAAGAAAAGCACGCGTAACAATCCGAATGCCAAGGCTAATAAGAGCAGACGCTAATTAAAGAAGTTCTAGATTACCTCCTATTTTTTGTGCTAGGTTGGAAGAAACACCCACTTCTTGGGCAAATTTGTTCCAGTTTGATACCGAATATTTTACCTCATCTAAAATAACCTGAGGCTTTTTAATATTCATGGCTTTCGCAACGGCTAGCAAATCTTGACGGGTAAACTCGTTGCGTTTTCCATTAATACTCAAAGCATGCTGGCTCACCCACGGACTATCGGGACGATACGCATAACAAATATCATAAGCAGGTGCCAATCTCCAATTACCGTTTTGAGCTAAAGTAAAAGCAAAGTTCTTGGTATGATCATCACAGTTTTTGCCCATTACGTTAAAAGCCATTCTTCTGTACATCTGTGCGGCTTCTGGATATGATAATCGTAGCATGCGCATAGTTTGAAACAATTGCTCATAACTAAAACTCGTTACTTGATTAAAATCAAAGTGCTGCATAGCGCAAAAGGTTTGCACGTGAAGTTTTTCATCGTGACCTACCCTATCAAAACGTTGCGTCATAAAGTGGGCGCGACCATTTTCTTCCAGTAATCTAGAAGGCATCATGTCTATTCTACAATCGGTAGCCATTAAGTAATAAGCCATTTCTACGCGCCCATAACCTTGACTTTCACCAAACTGCGCATCGCTCACCCCATCCATTTTAAGCAGCCAATGCTTAAACCCTTTTGGAGCAATGGTTTGCCCAGATTTTACTTCTCCCGTTTTCTCATTAAACGCAATAATGGCTTTGGGGCGAGCCCCTCCTGCCGAAGTACCAATTTTTAGAATATCTAACATGGCATCCTTTTCATTGGCACTTAGGTCTGTCTCAAAAGAAGATCTAGCGGAAAGTATTTTTTGAGCGGTATTTACCAAACTATCTACCTCAATTTTAAATGGGCGTTTTTGAGAAGATAAACCGGCAGGTTTAAATTCTAGTGCTCCCATTCCACGCGTTCCAATAAAGCAAAGTTTTTCTACTGGATTCATACTATTGGCAGGTCTCCCATTTTGAGCCAGGTAAGAATTGATTAATTGGTTTCCGTAATTGTCGGGTAATACATCTGCCAATAAACCCGGTAGTCCGGAAAAAGTATTCTCCTCATTATTGGTGGCTTTATGTACGGGAAACGTAAAAATTTGCCCGCCACTGTCTAATGGCATTTTTATGGGCGATAAATCCCAATCCATTCGGTAAAACTGAGGATCGTATTGAAAACTACCTAACCCCGTTTGCTCGTTCCAAACAATGGCCCCTGCGCGTTTGCCCCAAATATGTACAAATGCGGTGGTTACCATGTAGAATCCGGTTTAGATGGTTTTGCAGAACTCTTGCGCACGCGGTAACGTGCCTTTTGATTTTCTTGAGCCAATTGCATGGGACTTACTTGCGGTTCTTCAAAAAAAGAAGCTAGCGCATGTAACTGGTTAAGGGTGCGTAAAACTTGAACTAGCGTGAGCAAGTTAACAGATTCACCTCGTTCTAATAAAGATAAAGTAGACCTACTTAAACCAGCATTGGCAGATAACTCCGTTTGCGTTAAATTTTGATTGATACGATGGTGTTTTACAAACTCACCTACCTTTTGAATAATGGACGCATCACTTCTTTCTTGGATATTTATGTATGAAAAATCAGTCATAAAGCTAAATTTACTCACTAATGAACGAATACTCATTCAAATATACAACATACACATTGATATTGAAACACTATTAATGAATGAATAATCAATCTTTATACGTTATTTAACAACTTAACGAATGAAAAACCATTCAATTACGAGTTCAATTTAGAAAACACCATTTCATAGGTAGGTAAGTGCATTCCTAGTTCGCTTCCTTGCGCTAATACGTAACCCGTTTGAGATTCCACCTCCGTTTTTCCTCCATTTCTAAAATCTCTTTGCATACTGGATGTCGTATCAAACGGTAATTTAGACAGTCTCCCTAGGGTTATTTCTACAATATCATTATCTAACTCTACCCCAAGAGCTCTTCCTAAATGAGAAACCTCCTCCAATAATTGCGTTAAGACCTCTTTCTTTTCCGAATCCTCTAAAATAGCTCCCAACACCTCATCAAAATACGAAGTACAAGAACCCACTCCTGAAATAAACACAAATTTGGTCCATGTAGTTTCTAGTATAGAATCTGTTAAAACCACATCTAGCCCTGCATCTAATAAAATTTGTTCTAGGGGTTTTAAATCTGTAATGTCTTGATGGTCTCTTCCAAAAAACATTTTTTGGACCTGACCAAAATTATGAATCACTCCCGGGCTTTCAATTTTAGAAAGAATGTACACACAGCCGTTCAACACTTCATTATGAGGGTAAATCTCACGAATAATATTCAGACTATCTACTCCGTTCAAAAGCGTAATAATCTTTGTATTACTGGAAATACATGGAGCTAACGATTTGGCCGTATCCGCAACATCATAACTTTTCGTACTTAAAAACACGATGTCCATTGGTCCCAAAGTCTTTGCTTCATTGCTAGCCGCAAATGGTTTAGCTACTCGAATGGTTTCGTTATGTTTAATTTGAAGTCCTTTGGTTTGAATTTTTTCTAAATGCTTCCCTCTAGCCAAAAAGGAAATCTTCACATTTTCTCCCCCTTGGTAATGTTGTGCCAGTACTCCACCAAAATAACCTCCAACTCCTCCAATCCCTGCAAATAGTATGTTCATTCCCTTTTATTTTAATTGATACAATTCCCGTACAAAAGCCACTGAATACACACTTGAAATACTTTGAATAAACGCAGGAAAATCTACCACCGAAGAAGCATTTGCTTCATCAGAAATTGTGCGAATTACGGTTAACGGAATTCCATATTCAAAACAAACTTGAGCTACCGAAGCTCCTTCCATTTCCACACATAAAACACCCGGCAATTCATCTAACACATTTTGTCTCACTTCATCTGAAGAAATAAACTGATCGCCACTCGCAATATCACCCACAAATAGTTTGGGCTGAAGAATATCAAAACTTTGCAAATCACTATCAGAAATTAACTCATGTAAAGCTTCATCCTCCAGCACCGTACTTACGGCATCTTTTGCTTTTTCTAACTTGGTTTCATTGGCCACCAAGTATGTTTGATTTAATAACGGAATTTCAAATTTCTTCATCAATGGGCGACCATCCAAATCATGCTGAATAAATCGTTTACCTACTACGACATCCCCTACCTTTAAGGCCGGATGAATAGCCCCAGCAACTCCAGTAAACAATACTTCCGTTACCCCGAATTCATGAATCAAAGTAGTGACCGTGGTTGCCGCTGCTACCTTTCCCCAGCGACTAAACACCACCACGAATTTTTGTCCTTTACAGAATCCTGAATGGTACTCTCTCTGACCAAAGGTTTCTACACTTACATCATCCAGTAAATGAGTAATTCCTTCAATTTCTTCGGGCATGGCACCCATTATTCCAATTACATTGGTTTTACGCATATGTTAATCTTCTTTCAATATCTGAGTCTCATGTCCGTCTAAACTCACGGTATTCTTTTCTTTCCAGTAGTTTTCAACTCGCTCGGGTCCTTGTTTACGCGACCAATCTGAAAGAATGGTTCTGTCTTCTATATAATCCATTAAGGGAACTGCATAACCGCATGAAGTTTGCACTAAATCAACTTTCATCAACATGACTTGTCTAGACCCGGCATCTGAAGGAAAAAGTATGGAATATTCTTCAAATTCCTTATCTCGAGGATGAAACACGTCACAAGTTCCATAGAGCCTCAAAATATTTGGAGCTCCCTCAAAGGCACAAAACATTATGGTCATACGGTTACTCTCCAATAAATGGGTGGCCGTTTCATTGCCACTACCGGTTAAATTCATCCAAACCACCTTATTCGCATCCAGTACCCTAAAAGAATCTAACCCCTTGGGAGATATATTCACGGTACCCTCTTTACGAGCTGTACCCACGAAAAACATTTTTTGCTGTTGAATAAACTCCTGAAGCTTAGGAGATATCTCTGTAAACTTTTTTGACATGCTTATTTTGATTTCTTAATCAAAGATAACCGCGCAACTTCAAAAAAATTGTTTCTTAAAAATTAACTATTCAACATTCTTTTATTAGCGCACACAATTGTATTTTTAAATCCTAAACATTCACTCATTTGAATATACCAAATATGAAAATTGCACAAGTACTACTTGCCGCCAGTATAGGTTTTGTAACACCTACTTTGGTTAACGGTAATCTTCCGGGAACACCAGTTACTGAAATTTCAACTCCTTCGCCATCTGGAGTGAGCAAACTTCAAAAAATGGAAGCTTTGCTTACCTCCAAAAAATGGATTTGTATGGACGTCTCTAAAAAACGTTTGACCAAGAAACTTGATTTTGATGTGGGTAACGAATTTGGTTTAAGTATTGATAAAAAATACAACTTCAAAAACAATAATTACGATTACAGTAATGGAACGTGGAAAGTAGATGGAAAATTTCTGTACTTCTTTTACAATGCCCCTGGAACCGAAAGCAAAACCGAAACCAGTAAATACAAAATCATTAAACTAAATGAAACTTCTTTGGTATTAAAACGACTGGATCGTCCAAAGGGAAAAATCACCTTTAAATAAAATTAACATGAAAAAAATAAGCATATATGGACTCCTCTTAGCAGGAGCATTAGTAGTTGGCTGTGGTGGCGGTAGAGAAGTAACTCGAGTAGACCCCAATGCACAAATAGATATTAGCGGCCGATGGAATGACACAGATTCTAGACAAGTGGCCGATGAAATGACGAGCGATGTTTTAAGCAGACCGTGGTTGGCTCGATTTAATGAAGCCAATGATGGTATAGCTCCCGTTGTTATAATTGGTGATGTTATTAATAAAAGTCATGAACACATTGCCTCCGAAACCTTTATTAAAGACATTGAAAGAGCATTTGTAAACTCAGGAAAAGTACGTGTAGTTGAAAATGCCGCTTTACGAGACAAAATGAGGGAAGAACTTGCCAGTCAACAAGGTAATGCCACGGAGGAGTCTAAAAAGAAAATTGCCCAAGAATTGGGAGCCGATTACATCATGTTTGGATCCATTAATTCTACCGTTGATTCTTATCAAAAAGAAAAAGTAGTGGCTTATAAGGTCAATTTAGAGCTAGTTACCCTAGAAACCACCGAAAAAGTATGGATTGGAGATAAAGAGATAAAGAAGTATGTTAAAAACTAAATGTTTTAGGGCCTCGGCCCTTTTTCTTTTTACAATCATTGTATTTGGAATTTCTTCGTGTACTGCACCTTCTTTTTACAAGAAAGCGTATGGTTTTAATAAAACCATTGCTTCAGGCGACTTTGAAGCTGCCGAGATAATGCTTGAAGAACACAAAGACGAACTTGAGGATAGCAAAATCCGTTTCTTGTATTTCGTTAATGCAGGAATGGTAGAACATCTGAAAGGAGAATTTGAAAAGAGTAATGAATTCTTTGAGAAGGCAGATTTATTTGTAGAAGATTTCCGTAAAAAAGCTTTAGAAGAAGGTGCCTCTCTCCTATTGAATCCCAATATTAGCACTTACCATGGCGAAGACCATGAAGTGCTTTTGATTAACTATTACAAGGCTTTAAACTACTATCTGCTTGGAAATAACAACGATGCACTGGTAGAAGTTCGTAGATTGAACTTGCAACTTATTTCTTTAAGCGAAAAGTATAAAGATGATTCTAAGTACACCCAGGATGCGTACATGCATTTGCTGATGGGATTGATTTACGAAGCCAATAGAGACTATAATGATGCCTTTATTGCTTACCGTAACGCGTATGAAATTTATCAAAGTGATTACGCTACTATGTTTGGTTTATCGGCTCCAGATCAATTAAAGAAAGATTTGATACGTTCTTCTGTTTTGGCTGGAATGAGTTCTGAACAAAGGAAATATGAAAAAGAGTTTGACATGAAGTACGAAACCGAAGCGGGTAAAGGCAGTATGGTGCTTCTTTGGCATAACGGAATGGGCCCAATTAAAGAAGAATGGGGAATCAATTTTGCCATTGTTTATACCGGAAATGGATGGATCAACTTTGTGAGTAAAGAATACGGCCTTTCGTTTCCGTTTTATGTAGGAAATACGGATTTGGGCGGCATCACTTGGATTAAGGTGGCTTTCCCTAAATATGTAGAAAGACAGATGTTAATTAACAATGCAGTTTTAGAGAATGGCTCAGAAAAGCACAATGTGGAATTAGTAGAAAACATTAATACCATCTCTTTCAAAGTCCTAGATCAACGAATGGGATTAGAGTTTAGTAAAGCGCTTTTACGTGTAGCCATTAAACAGGCCGCAGCTCATAAAATTGGCGAAAGTCAAGATAGTCCCGCGCTTGGTGCGGCACTTAGTATAGCCGCATCTGCCACCGAAAGTGCTGATACGCGAAACTGGCAAACTTTACCTCACAGTATTTATTACTCCAGAGTAGTTCTTCCAGTAGGTGAACAAACACTGAATTTGAAACTAGATGGTGTAATGGGCGTACATGAAAACCATGAAATTGAAGTGGATGTGAAATTGGGTGAAACCATCATTTATCCATTTTATTCCTTGGCCGCTTCTGATCCATTAGCTGTTCCAGCCGCACGATAAATAATGATTCATGCATCTTTCACACCAAATAGCGAAACACGTTTACGAAGTTCATTTCGGAGGCAATTGGACCGTTACTTGTGTGAAAGATGTATTGGTTACTACTTCCTTTAAACAAGCCATTTTTGAACGTATTGGATTCAATTCTATTGCCAAACTCACCTTTCATATCAATTACTATATTAGCGAGGTTTTAAAGGTACTGGAAGGCCAAGAATTGCAAGCATCCGATAAAGAAAGCTTTCTACTACCTTCTCCATTTTCTGCAGAGGACTGGAATACACTAAAGGCAAAAACCTTAAGTGATGCCGAACAATTTTCTGAATTGGTAAAAGAACTACCCAAAGACGTTTGGTACACCCACTTTACAAATGAAAAACACGGGTCGTATTTCCGGAATATGATTGGAATAATTGAACATACCCACTACCATTTAGGACAAATGGTTATTCTCAAAAAACTACAAGAAACCGAATAGCCTAACGCGATCGAAATGCCTCTTCTTCTTGCATTATTTCTTTCACCGCAATTTTGTACTGGATAATATTCTTCGCTTTTTTGATACGCTTGTACACCTTTTTAGGATTACTGAATCCTACGGAATAATACTCCCAAAAGTTATGCATCTTAGACATTAGATGACTTAATCCCTGCAGGAACGCATCGTACTCATCAAACAAACGGTTATGAAACTCATACATCTTTTGTACACTATCAGCAGGAAATTTGGTACTATCAGCCTTAATCATTGACGGCAAAAGCGGATCGGCAATCAATCCTCTTCCTATCAAAAAAGTATCAACTTCCGGAAACCGTTCTACTCTATCTCTATACGCCTCTACCGATGTAATATCTCCATTGTAATAAATGGGTTGTGTAGTATGTCCTAAGCAGTTTTTAAAAGAATCTAAATCTACCGAACCTTTATACAGTTGCTTTCCTAATCTCGCATGAATGGCAATACTTTTTATAGGATACTTTTCCAGTACCGGAAAAACATCTAAAATTTCAGTAGGTTCATAATAGCCCATACGCATTTTCATAGAAACCGTTATATCCGACTCTTGATGTACCTGAGCCAAAATAGTGTCAATCTTTTCTGCATCATGAATCAATCCAGAGCCCATCCCCTTTTTACAAGCCATAGGATACGGACAACCCAAGTTCCAATTCAATTCGGTATAGCCCAAACTACGCACATATTCAGCCGCATGCAAAAACTCCTCTGCCTTGGCGGTCATCACTTGCGGAATCAATTCTGGTACGCGATTATTCTCTGGGTCGAGGTCACGCTTGTAGCTATTTTTAATCTCTAACTTACCTCCAAAACGAATGTAAGGAGCGTAATAGGTATCAATTCCTCCAAAAATTTCGTGGAATGCATTTCTAAACCGAAAATCGGTAAACCCTTGTAATGGTGATGAAATTAGTCTTTTACTCATGCAATGTTAACAGCCGGCAAAAGTAAGTTGTTCCATGGGTTATTTTAATGGC
This sequence comes from uncultured Flavobacteriales bacterium, assembly GCA_913057875.1. Taxonomy (GTDB): domain Bacteria; phylum Bacteroidota; class Bacteroidia; order Flavobacteriales_G; family Salibacteraceae; genus CAJXZP01. Next base: position 16,952 of record CAJXPI010000008.1, on the reverse strand, counting down.
CCGTTATACTTTTTAGGCAGAGCCACTCCATTTCTATCACTAGTCCAAATCAAGCCAGTAATCCACCATCGCGTACCGTCATAAAATAATTGATAGCTGTTCACTCCTTTTTCTTCCATATCCAGTTCTTTGGCATAGTATCCCTGAAAAACCGTAGCAATTCCGTTATACTCCTCTACGGTACTGGAAATCTCATATTCTATAAACCCATCCTGTTCATAAAACTGCATTCCAAGGCGTACAAATTGTTCTAAACTATACACTCTATGTTGCGCTTTGCCATTGGTATCGTGCACCACCACCGAAATTTGCGCATTCGGATCAAACAACATTCTAAAGGCTTCCCAATCTCGTTTGGCCCCTCGTTCCCCGGTTATTATGGCTAATCCTTCATTAACTACTCCTTCTATACTGGATAAGTAATCCGGCTGTGATTCGGTATTTTCTTGAGCTATTCCTACATAAGAGATTAACACAAAAACAAGTGATAGTACGTTTTTCATTTTTCAAAAATATTCACACAAATTACCTTTTCATAATTTTCTTGCAAAACATGGAAATAGCTAACATCCGAATGAAAACAATTTTATAACTTTCCGTACTATGCTATTACTCATGATTACAATTTCTACCTACTAACATGAAGTACACCATCCTTTCATTATGGAAAACTCAAGCGTTAATTTTAGCCATTTTCGTTTACGGAATTCTTTCAGCGAATGCACAAACCGCATTTAACTTAGAACAACTTCAAGACTCTGCAAAAGCCAATTACCCAATCATTCAACAATACGATTTAATTAATCAAGCAACGGAATACACTATTTCTAATGCCAATAAGGCTTACCTACCCCAATTCGATATCAATTTAATTGGTGGAGTCATTACCGGGTTACCCAGTTTTACCGCAGAAGCAGAATCAGGAACAAATTTGAATTTAATAACCGTAGCCCAATTGAATCAAGTGATTTGGGATGGTGGGATTACCAAAGCCAATAAAGAAATTATTCAAGCCAATGCCAATATTGAAACGGCTCAATTGGATGTACAGATGTATGAAATCAAACAAAAGGTGAATGATTTATTTTTTGGCATCTTACTCATTCAAGAACAGCTAAAGCAAGTAGCTCTATTACAAGAAAACTTGCAAACCAATAAAAAGAGAGTCCAAGCCGGTTTTGATAATGGGGTGGCTTTTGCGTCTGATTTAGATGAAATTGAAGTAGAAATCATTAATGCCGAACAAAAGGTAACAGAATTAGAATATACACAAGAAGCCTATTTGAGCATGCTGGCACTAATGACACAAGTAGAACTTAACAAAAATAGTCAGCTTAATAAACCCCAAATGCCGCTCACATTATCTGCCTCCCCTATCAACAGGCCAGAATTACTGGTATTTGAAAATCAAAGAAGCTTAATAGAAGGCCAAACAAAAATTAATAAATCCATGCTTTATCCAAAGATTGGACTCCTAGGATTTGCTACCTTTATTCAACCTGGAGTTGATTTTGGGCCCAGCACAGTCAATAACATTTTTGTAGGAGGATTGAGTCTGCGTTGGAGCATTGGTGGATTATATAAAAATAGCAACAATAAAAGCCTAGTTGCAGTAAATCAAGAAAAGATAAAAGTTCAGGAACAAACCTTTTTATACGGACTTAACCTAGAAATGAACAAAGCGAAAAACGAAGTAACTAAGTATCAAAACCTTCTAGAACGAGATAACAGACTGATTGAATTAAAAACCAACATCAAAAACTCGTACCAAAATAAGTATGATAATGGTGTGGCTACCATGTCTGATTTATTAAACCGCATCAACGATGAGAACCAAGCAAATCAGAACAAAATATTACATGAAGTTCAATGGATGAATGCTTGGTTTACCTACAAAACTTTAATTGGACAGTAAAACACATTTTATGAGATATTTTACACAAACCATAGCAATGCTCTTTTTAACAGGGTTAATATCCTGCGACAGAAACAAGAAGTCATTTGATGCCTCAGGTTCATTTGAAGCTGTAGAGACCATTATTTCTGCTGAAGCTCAAGGAATAATTAAAGAGTTTAAACTTTCAGAAGGGCAAGAATTAGATGAAGGCCAAGTGATTGGTTACATTGACAGCACCCAATTGCATTTACAAAAACAACAACTCACCCAGCAAATAGATGCACTGTTAAGTCGCAAGCCCAACGTTTCCGTTCAATTAGCTGCTTTAGAAAATCAGCTAAAAACCGCTAAATCAGAGAAAGTAAGAATGGAAAAACTCGTTGCTTCAGATGCAGGCACCACCAAACAACTAGATGATATTAATGCGCAAATTGAAACACTTCAGCGTCAAATAAATGCCCAGCGCTCCACCCTATCTTCTACTGTAAATGGAATGAATTTAGACGCCAATTCATTGAGCTATCAACTAGATCAAATCAATGAGAAAATTAGCAAATGTGAAATTACTAATCCAGTAAAAGGAACCGTTCTAGCTAAATATGCGGAACCATTTGAAATGACCCAACCCGGAAAAGCACTCTATAAAATTGCCGATTTATCGGAAATCACTTTACGCGCTTATATTTCTGGAGATCAATTACCCAATGTAAAATTGAATCAAACGGTAAACGTATTAACCGATGCGGGTGATGGTGAAATGAATTCAATCTCCGGTATTATTTACTGGATCAGTGAGAAAGCAGAATTCACCCCAAAAACTATTCAAACAAAATCAGAAAGAGCCAATCTTGTTTACGCAATAAAAGTGAAAGTGGTTAACAACGGTGAGTTTAAAATTGGTATGTACGGAGAGCTAACATTCTAGAAATGACCTACGATGTAACGCTTCAAAATATTACCAAAACCTATGAGAAAGGAGCAATAAAAGCAGTTAAGAATGTTTCGCTTCAAATTGAAAAAGGAGAGCTATTCGGACTTATTGGTCCTGATGGTGCAGGAAAAACCAGCATTTTTAGAATTTTAACCACACTCCTACTTCCGGATGAAGGTATGGCCAACGTGAATGGGTTAGATGTAGTTTCCGATTACAAGGAAATCAGAAAACGTGTGGGTTATATGCCGGGTAAATTTTCCCTATACCAAGATTTATCGGTCGAAGAAAATTTAAAATTCTTCGCCACCCTTTTTGATACCACCATTGAAGAAAATTACGATATCATTAAAGATATCTACGTTCAAATAGAACCTTTTAAAACTCGAGCCGCTGGACAATTATCTGGCGGCATGAAACAGAAACTGGCCCTATGCTGTGCCATGATTCATCGTCCCTCCGTTTTGTTTCTAGACGAACCTACCACCGGAGTAGATAGTGTGAGCAGAAAGGAATTTTGGAACATGCTGAAAAAGCTCAAAGCGCAAGGAATTACCATTCTAGTATCAACACCCTATATGGATGAAGCTACTTTATGTGAACGTATCGCATTGATTCAAGAAGGCGAAATTATGTCGGTAGATACGCCTCAAAACATCATAGATCAATATCCAATGCCGCTGTATAAAGTGAAATCGGATAAAATGAGTTTGCTGCTAAAAGACCTTCGGACATTGAGCTATGTCACTAGTGCCATGAGTTTTGGCGAATTCCATCACATTACATTTAATTCTAAAACTGATGAGTCAGCTCAATTACTGGAAGATTTAAAACATCATGAAAAATTAGAATGCCTACCTACTCGTGCTACAGTAGAAGATTGCTTTATTCACCTAATGCAAAATAATGTTCATGCAGAATAAAGTAATTACAACCACAAACCTCACCAAGCAGTTTGGCGACTTCACCGCAGTAGACCACATTTCGTTTGAGGTGAATAAAGGCGAAATATTTGGCTTTTTAGGTGCTAATGGAGCAGGGAAAACTACGGCCATCAAAATGTTGTGCGGACTTTCTAATCCAACCTCAGGTGAAGCTACCATTGCGGGTTGCGATATCTATAAAGAAACCGAAAAAATAAAACAGAGAATTGGCTACATGAGCCAGAAATTTAGCCTGTATGAAGATTTAACGGTCATAGAAAACATTCGATTTTTTGCAGGTATCTACGGACTAACAGACCAAGAAATAAAAGAGAAAGGAAATGCGCTTATTGAGAATTTAGGAATGCAAGATTCCATGCACAAAATGGTGGGCTCCCTACCATTGGGTTGGAAACAAAAAATGGCCTTTTCAGTGGCCGTATTACACGAGCCTCAAATTGTTTTTTTAGATGAACCTACTGGAGGTGTAGATCCGGTAACGCGCAGGCAGTTTTGGGATTTAATATATAACGCTTCCGACAGAGGTATTACTGTTTTTGTTACCACCCATTACATGGATGAAGCCGAATATTGCAACCGTGTATCTATGATGGTAGATGGCAGAATTGCTGCATTAGACACCCCTGACCAACTCAAATCCTATTACAACGCTACCAGTATGGATGAAGTCTTTTTTGAACTAGCCAGAGGCGCAAAACGAGGGGAATAAAATGAAGCAATTTTTAGCATTCGTTAGGAAAGAGTTTTATCATATGTTTCGTGATCCTAAAACGCTATTGCTTCTTTTTGGAATGCCTATTGCTCAAATTTTGTTGTTTGGGTTTGCGCTCACCAATGAAATAAAAGATTCTAAAATTGTAGTCATTGATTACGCTCAGGACAATGCTTCTAAGAACATTATTCATAAGTTGAGCGCCAATCCTGCTTTCGATTTAGCCGAAAGTCACTTTAACGCGGAGCAAATTGAAAATGCCTTTCAAAAAGGAACCATAAAATTGGCGGTTATTTTTCCGGCAAACTTTGAGCATAATTTACTACATTCCAGTAACTCACAAATACAAATTATTGCAGACGCTAGTGATCCTAATACGGCCAGTACTTTAAGTAACTATGCTTCCGCAATTATTCAGGATTACCAATTGAGTCAATTGCAACAACAAGGAATGGCAACCACACCTTTAAACATTGACACCCAAATTCGGATGATTTACAATCCAGAACTCAAAGGCGCTACCAACTATGTTCCTGGAGTAATGGCCTTGGTACTGCTATTGGTAAGCGTGTTAATGACTTCGGTATCTATAGTGCGCGAAAAAGAATTAGGTACCATGGAAATTTTACTCGTCTCTCCGGTAAGTCCATTAATGGTAATTATATCTAAAGCCATCCCGTATTTTGCCTTGTCCATTTTTAACTTAACCATCATTTTAATGCTTAGTTACTTTTTACTGGAACTCCCTATAGCCGGAAGTTTGGTATTATTATATGCGGCAAGTAGCCTACTTATTTTAACAGGACTGGCTTTAGGGCTGTTAATCTCCAATAGTACGGACTCGCAACAAACCGCCATGCTTATTTCATTAATGGGAATGCTCATTCCAACTATCCTATTTTCTGGGTTTATGTTTCCTATTGAAAATATGCCTTGGCCGCTTCAAATAATATCTAATGTAGTTCCGTCCAAATGGTACTACATTATTGTAAAAGACGTAATGATAAAAGGTCTCGGATTTTCTTCGGTTTGGAAGGAAATGCTCATTTTAACTTCCATGGCTATTGCTTTATTATTGATTAGTTTAAAGAAATATAAAATACGATTGGTATGAGGATTTTACGATTTCTACTACAAAAAGAGTTCAAGCAAATCTTTAGAAATAAAGCCCTGCTTCCTATGATTTTTGCCATGCCCATTATGCAATTATTGGTTATGCCTTTAGCAGCAGACTATGAAGTGAAAAACATTAATATTTCCGTTGTAGATCACAATCACTCGTCTACGGCCACCCAGCTCACCAAAAAAGTGATCGCCTCGGGTTATTTTAAATTGGTAGATTACGGAAACTCCTACACTCAGGCGTACCAGGGATTAGAAACCGATGAGACAGATTTAATCCTGGAAATTCCTGCACAATTTGAAAAAGAATTACTTACTCAAAATGGCTCAAAGTTGTTTATTGCGGTAAATGCCATCAATGGCACCAAAGCCAATGTAGGCGCTGCGTATTTGCAACAAATCATTCGTCAATACAACCAATCCATCCGCTTAGAAATGATGGCTAACAACCAGCAAATGGCCATTCCTGAAGTAGATATTGCTACGGCCAATTGGTTTAATCCGGATTTAAACTACCGTTATTTTATGGTACCTGGCATTTTGGTGGTACTAGTAACTATGGTGGGTGCCTATATGTGCGCATTAAACATTGTAAAAGAAAAAGAACTAGGAACCATTGAACAAATCAATGTAACACCAATCAAAAAATATCAGTTCATTTTAGGTAAGCTAATTCCTTTTTGGGTAATCGGTGTATTTATTTTTTCAATTGGACTATTTGGGGTGAGTTATGGCGTTTATGGTATTGTATCCCAAGGAAGTTTGCTACTGCTCTATGGTTACATGTTTTTGTATTTGGTAGCCCTTTTAGGATTAGGATTATTAATCTCAACCTATGCCGACACCCAACAACAAGCCATGTCTATCGCCTTCTTTTTTATGATGATATTCATGTTGATGAGTGGCTTATTTACACCCATTGACAGTATGCCTGGATGGAGCAAAGCCATTGCGCTCTCTAACCCAGTGACGTATTTTATTGAAGTAACCCGAATGATCATGCTAAAAGGAAGTACATTCTCAGATATTAAAATGCACTTCGCGGTGATTACTGGTTTTGCGGTATTCTTTAATGGTTGGGCTATTATTAATTATAAAAAAACAGTCTAACCTAGTTTGAATTCCGAGTAAACTCAATATCTAAACGGTACAAGGTACTGGAATCATTTTGGAACAGATCAACAGAATAATTTTTACAATTTTTTGCTTCAAAATTCTTTGTTCTACTTAGGCTTACCAGACTTGTACGTTTACCCGCCTTAATTTTAACTTTTGTTTCATGAGGGTAAAACACTTGATTTTCACCCGGAAACAAGATACTAGAGTACATCGAATCACCAATAATGTCCACTTCCAAAGATACGTCAAAGTCGCAGTAATTGGTTACGTTTACGCTTGGTGGCGTGCCATCACAATCCTTTTTACAAGCCGAAAATTGCAACCCACTGATGGCCATTATAAGCCACATAAAACGGATGGATACTTTTGAATACTCTTTCATTGGAGCTACAAGGTATACCAAAATATTTCGATAGGGAATATTTTATATAACGTAGTTATTACCAGCCACCGTATATCCTCATCGAATACGGAATGTTATTATCTTAGCCCAAGATTATCCAAATGAATTCCAATCCCATGAAACTTGAAATAATAAGTCTTTTTTTTCTCGTAGTATTAAGTAACACACTTAATGCGCAAGATAGAAACGCTTCACTCGGAGGTGAAGGGTATCGTGTTAATCAATACCCCGGAGTATCAGAGTCTGCCTCGAAAATATTCTTCTCGGATAAGAAATTTGCTTTTAGTGGATACCTAGAATTAAACCAAATCTTCCCTACAATAGGAACCATGGACCGTAGCTCGCAAGAACTGGAATTATACTATTCTGATTTATATCGATTCAGTCCGTTTTTTGGTTTTAGAATCACAAAAAAAATAATGCTTACCGCTGAATTTCAAGTGGAATATTTGCGCGACAATAATTTAGAAGATGAGATCCATGTGAATCCGGAGCTTTATCTCGATTATATTCTGAATAAAAAAATCAATTTCAGAGCGGGTATATTCCCATTAAACATAGGATATATCAATAATAACGAAGAACCCGTTTTATTTTATTCCGTGAATAGGCCAGATGTAGAACGACTCATTATTCCTACAGGTTGGAATGAATTAGGAATAGGTCTGTACGGTGCTTTAACGGAGAACCTGCATTATTTTGTAAGCTTTACCAACGGAGTTAGAGGTCGTGATTTTAGATCTCCCACTTGGATTCGTGCCGGAAGTGCACCAGAGCTTTCATTTAACACCGTGGCCATTAATCCCCAGATTAATTATACCGGATTCAAAAATGTAACGCTAAGCTTATCGGGGTATTGGTCGAATGCCGGACAAAAAGACCTTCTCCAAGTTTCTGCCAATGAGTACGTAGATGTACGTTCTACCGTTGGACTCATCTCGGCATATGCGCGTTGGGATTACAAACAATTACGATTAATAGGAATGGGCACCTATGGAACGTTATCCAATACGGAAGACTTATACCAACTCACCTTACAACAAAATAATGCAGCACAGGTTATGGGTGAAGTCGTTTATGGAATGTACCTAGATGCCGGTTTAGATATTCTTCCCTTCTTTATGCGTACTTCTGAAAAGAAAGACAAATTCAACCAAGCCAAACACCGTGTGTTTAGAAGAGAACATGCTATGATTCCTGTATTTGCTAGAATTGAGCGATTAAATACACATCATCAAATAAGCGCGGAATTACCTGCTGAGGAAGCTTCTATTCAAAATAATTTCATTTTAACCTTGGGATTCAATTATGAACCCAATGAGCAAATGGCGGTGAAGATGGATTACGTTATTGGAGATAACCGTTTCGGTGCCCATAAAGAATTGATTGAATTTGGATTTGGGGTTTCCTTTTAATTCTAACAGTCTAATTTCATTCATCCTTATTTGTTTTTTTTTGAATCGTAATTGTTGCCTTACAGGAGTAGGCCACCCCAAAAAAAACAAACCTACTTCTTAAGAATCACTCTAGAAACTACTCCTTTAGGCGAAATTATCCTTACCAAGTAAGTTCCATTCGGGTAACCCGACATATCCACCCTATTTACCAACTCCGTGGTATTTTTTACGGCCATAATTTTACCAATAACATTAGTTATCACAATTTCGGAACTAATAAATAATGGATTTTGAATAATCAACTGCTCACTCACAGGGTTTGGATAAACATTAATCCCTAAATCTTTTATCCCATCTATTCCAACATTTGTAAAAGAGTAACATAAAGAAGTGTCAACACATCCATTTTGAATGACTTCTACTTGGTAATCTCCATTTTGAGTAACATTAAAAACAGAGTTAGTATCATTTAGAATTGGACCATTTAAACAATCTATCCATTGAAACTTAGCATTTGTAGCTTGAGCAATTAATTGATTTCCTGCTATAACCACTAAGGTATCTGCTTGGAGTCTGGTAAAATATAGAGAAACTATAGAATCACATCCTTGAGCGTTAACTAATATTTCAATTGAAGTGGTATTACTAGATGAGTAGGTAACGCCATTTATCCAAGTTAAAGGTGCGCAAGAACTGATAGAATCTATGCCATAAGTGGCATGTAAACGCGTATAATTTAAGGTTACAATGGAATCACACCCTTGAGCATTGATTAAGGTATCCAAAGCCGTACTGTTACTGGAATCGTAGACCACTCCATTTATCCAAGTTAAAGGTGCGCAAGAAATGATGGAGTCTACGCCATAAGTGGATTGTAATCGTGTGAAATTTAGAGTCACAATGGAATCACATCCTTGAGCATTCACCAAGGTATCCACAGCCGTATTATTACTAGTATCGTAAACCACTCCATTTATCCAAGTTAAAGGTGCGCAAGAAATGATGGAGTCTACACCATACGTGGGTTGTAATCGTGAAAATTTTAGAGTTACAATGGAATCACATCCTTGAGCGTTCACCAAGGTATCCACAGCCGTACTATTACTAGTATCGTAAACCACTCCATTTATCCAAGTTAAAGGTGCGCAAGAACTGATGGAATCTATGCAATAAGTGGTTTGCAATCGAGTAAAATTCAAATTAACTACAGAATCACAACCGTAATGGTTTATTAAAGTGTCCTTTGCAGAATAATTACTAATTGAATAAGTGTTACCATCAATCCAAGTAATTGGGGCACATGAACTCAACGTGTCAGTTGAATAAGTTGTGGGTAGAATGGAAACATCATAAGTAACAATAGAATCACATCCTTGAGCGTTAATTAGCGTATCAAAGATTATGGAATCGTTATAAATTACTTCGCCTCCCAACAAGGAAAATGAGTCACATGCCGTAATGGTATTTTGCCCATAAGTAGGTTGTAAAATAGTAAGATTTAATTGGATTGTACTATCGCCACATATGGTTGGAATCGTATCATAATAAACTCCAGAGGCATTAAGAGTATCGCCACTAAAAATATAAAAATCACAAGCAGTATCCACTTGTACAGAAGCCATGGCACCGGGAGAACAAAATATTTCTAATTCTCCATTCATCCAGAAAACATCATGTCCTCCAGACCAAGGTAAAACCGAGTTATTGTAGGAAAGAGGTGACAATTGATAACTTCCTGCTACCACAAATTGAGAGTCAATTGGATTGAAAGAAATATCAACAAAATAATCTGGTTCAGCAGTAGCTAAAGGCCAGGAAGTAACTACGCGGTCATTTCCTAAATCCAATAAATAGATATAAGCATCTGCACCACCTTGATTCGTATAAGTAGAGTCACCCAATTGAAAAGTTGAATCTGCGTTACTCACATACCCCAAAATAAGAGAATCATTTACCAAAGTATATCTTGAAATACCAATATTCCAGTTATTTATATGACTGCCATCTACTCCACTTAATAAAAGTAAGTTCATATTCGATAATCGATTAGTTTTTAGAGTTGTATCTGGAAAATTAGCAACTGGAGATTTAAACTGGTAACCTATCAAAACGTTATCTTGTGAATCTACCTCAAACTTAGTCAGATTATCTCTCCCTGTACCCCCAATAGATTTCATCCATTCTGCATTCCCAGTGGAATCGAATTTCACAATTACTCCGTCATAATGGTTAAAACTTGAGGCTGATTTACCACCGAAATATAAAGTTGAATTATAAAATGTACCACTCATAAAAACATTTCCCTGAGAATCGCAAGCAACATACCCTGAGTAAACAGTACAAAAACCACTTGAGTTCTCTACCCATTGTACTGATCCATTTTCATTATAACAAGCCAAAAAAAGATCAGAAACACCATTGGAATTAGAAACACTTTTATAGTTTCCTACTCCCCAAAAGGCAACGGTCCCAAGACCAATTATCCCACCCATATAGACCCGATTGTTCACAGTATCAAAAGCTATCGATTTTGCAAAATCCGAGCCGTTTCCATCAGCCTTACCAGCCCATTGAGCCACTCCATTTGAATCCAATTTAGCAATAAACAGAGCCGTACTCCCGTTTATTCCAAGATTTACCGAAACACCGTTACCTAGAGTCAATCCAGCGGACCCAGAACCACAAATATAGACATCACTATTCCGACCTATTGCGATAGAATAAACATTACACTTAGTTCCAAAATTTTTTGAAAAAATTATAGTTCCGGAAGAGTCATACTTTAATACAAATCCGCTTCTCGATGAAGAACTTGTTGAGGAATGCAACGTATCATCTACATCCACAATTACAGAGTCACTTTGGTAAGAGCCTACCACATACACATTTCCGTAATCATCTACAATGCTCTGATTGATAGATTCATTTGAATGCCCATGAATTGCTTTTATTGTTCCCTTGTTTAAATTCACAATTTGAGAGAAGCCCCAAAATGGTAGTAAGATTAACAGTAAAAAAAAGTATTTCATATAAGATTAATAAAAAGGTTATCATTTAAACGACAAATATACATTCATCAAATTTGTCCCACCAACTCAAATACCCGTTTTTCTAATTCTACTCCATTTATAATTAGAGATACTTGATGTTCTCCCACATGAAGCTTGCGGGTGGTGATTACTTTAAAGGGCTGTTTACGAGTAACACTGGTTCTTGATTTTGCACCGTATTTTTTCTCCGATATTTTAAACACTTTTCGAGACAGACTTCCATTCGCTTTTTGGTAATAGACCCCATATTCTACTCGTAGTAATTCATCAGAAATACTAGTGTTCTCTACCTCAAAACCAAATTCGAGTGACTGTCCTATTTGAACCACGGGAGTATGTAGTTCAAAATCATGAATATGTAGTTGATCTATGGCACCAAAACCAAAAAGAGGCATAATATCTTTATCACCCGCTTTCAGTAAAGTTCTACATGCATGTTTTACTAACTTAACTCTATTTTCATTAACTCCCAACCATTCGGCAGCTATCTCTTTCACCTTTTCAGGATGGTCTTTTGAAATATCATTCAAGTTATTGGCCACACTTCTACGCACATATTCCGAATTATCATCCTTTAAAGCTTCCAGTATGGGTAATACTTTTATGGGATCTTCTTTAAAAGCCGGAATGGCCATTGCCCAAGGTAATCTAGATCGTGAGCCCTCGCTAGCTAACCTTCTTACTTCTTCTGATTCATGAAATGTCCATCGATACATTTGATGCAACATATCGCGTTCATAGCGTAAAATAAACGGTCTAATGCCAAATTCACAACTCACAAACTGGGTAAGCGTTTCCATAGCGGCAACGGATACTTGATAATGTGCTAATCCAAATACTTCTAAAAAATCAGGATAAATAATAAACTCTAAGTTATTAGATTTAAAGCCTTCCTCTTTTAGGTACGGGATGGATTGTAGTAGAATTTCTACATTGGTAGCATAGTCATTGGTCAATTCTTGATTTAGGCAAAGCGTAATATGACGCATGCGTTGTTTCAATTCTCGCCCTTCCCACTCTTGATCATAAATGGCTTCTAAAAACCGAGAAGAAAGGAACATAGGATATACTTTTTGAAGCCCCGAAATAAAGCGTTCAAAAAACGATTGATTGTATATGTTTTTGAATGGTTCCATTGTTGGATTTATGAATACTTAGTTCATTTCACATTAATTACTCCCAAGAATAGTTTCAATTCCATTCCAAGTTATCTTTCTGTTTAATACTTCTTTCATTTTTTTGCTTCCCCAAAAAAACGTAAACAACCGACCAAAGGGAGCTCACGAGAACAATAAAAAACAATCGAGTAAAAAAAGGGGACTTTTGGAAGGTGTTTCGCAAGCGACCGCCTCGTTCTCGCTTTCCATGCTCTTTTCCCTCTGGGAACGCAATTCCAAGCTTCACTCAGACTAACACTGCCCAAAAGGAAATTCTAAAAAAAGAAAATTCAGTTTCAGACAAACACTTTTCATACTCCTATTAATTAGGGATTATGCGAAAAGTAGTTCCCGAAGTCGAATTTTCTATCTTCAAATTTCTGGGGTAATACTCTAAATTTCTGAATGCGATCAATACGGAAAGCGCGGTATTCATTTCTTAAATGGCACCATGCCATTAACACCCATTTACCGGATATGGTATACAAAGCTACCGGTTCAATTTGGCGCTGAGTGGTTTCATAATCGTTGGCTTTGAGGTAACTCATTTCTACCAACTGAAAATTAGTAATAGCCGTTTGAATCTCGGCTAAAGTGTCGCTTTCTAGTTTTTCAAAAGATTGATCGAGTACGGCAATTTTTTCATGCAGGTACTCACTCTTCTCTAAAATAGAATCTTTAAACACTGATTTAATCTTGGTCAAAGCATCTTCAAAATCGCGAATAAAAGACGAATCTTGACTATGAGAAACCATGTGTCTGGCTGTAATCAACGCATTGGCCTGTTGCTCTGTAAACTGTACAGGAGCTACGGTATAACCTTCGACCAAAGAATATCCTTTACCTTCAATGGTAGAAATAGGCACCCCAGCCTCTTCGAGTTTACGCATGTCACGATAAACGGTTCTAATACTCACATCAAAGCGTTCTGATACTTCCGTTGCCGTGAGTAACCGTTTAGACTTTAGAAGCGTTAGAATGGAAATTAATCGAGATAATTGATTCATAGAGAAAAGCAACAGGCCGTTAAAGACCTACTGCAATTTAAAAGTTTATTTTTCAGAATGTAAGCACATTCTATTTCCTTCGGTATCCATAAACATGGCCATAAAACCATTTTCACCAATAGCCGTTTTGGGTTGGATTACCTTACCTCCAGCAGCTTCTACTCTACTTGATGGCTCATCTAAATCAGGTTCTCCATCTAAATAAAGATTTGGTCCTTGTGTAGTAGGTTTCATGCTTTCATGTTGCATAATTCCACCTCCCGTTCCATAAGCGTCTTTGTTGTGCGGAAAGAATCCGTACTTACCCTCTGGCATAGGCATATCGTTAATTTAAACGTTAAGTACATTGCTGTAAAATTTTTTAGCTCGATCGTAATTTAGGGCTGGAATTTCAAACCAGGTAATTGCATTGTTCATAATAATGATGTTTATAGGTTTAACTTGAAAGCTAAATTATGTGCCGAAATGTCAAAACGTGTCAGGGGTGTTTTCTTGTCAAAATTCTTAGCAAATTACCTGTTTACTTTTCCAGTAACAATACTCGAAACACTCCTTTATAATTGGCTGGAGTATCGGATATTACTCGAAAAGAAGTGCCTTTAATCATTTCATAAATATCACGGGTAATATCGCTAAACAAAGTGGTGGTGATTGCATTACCGAATTTACGAAAAATTGTGGGTTTGGTATGTGGTGGAACAAATTTATCGAATACAGCTACCTTGCCTCCAGGCTTTAAAACACGTTCCACTTCTTTGACGCACAATTCCGGATTGGGCATAACAGCCAGAATTAAATGAAGTACCACAAAATCGAACGAAGCATCTGGGAATTGTAAATCCAAACCATTCATAATTTGAGCCGCTATATTATTCTGTGGATAATCATTTTGAATTTTACGCACCATAGCCGGTGTTATATCTGTGGCGGTGATATGCATTCCTTCTGGGAAGTAGGGAATATCCAGACCTGTACCTGCTCCTACAATCAGAACTTTTTGTCCGACCTTACCCTGCAATTGGTCAATAGACTTTTTCCGAGATGAAGCAAATACCCCTTTAATCACATTGTAAATAGGCGCATACAAGGTATAACGCCATTTGTTCCATGTATGGGTATTGATGCTCATATGGCTAAACCTATAAAGTCTTGAATTTATTCTTTTTGTGCAATGTAAAACCCGTAACTAAAATACTTGGAATACTTTTTATACAAGCTTAATTCATCCAAATATTCTTGAGCTACCTTTTGTGCTAATTCGCTATGATCATGACGTTCTAAAAATGCAGGTATTGTTTTTTCTAACGGCTCATAATAGGTCTTTAACCAACTTTCAGGGGGAAGTTTAAAGTACCCTACCAGGTTATATCCATTATCTTCAAGGTCGACAATTTTATCTTTAGCTTGACTTATTTCAGGATAGGCATGGGTCCAAAATTCTTGAATTTCTTTGGGTCTGCTGCCGGTAATCCAAGTAATTTCACTTACGGCTAAATAGCCTCCAGGTTTCAAATAATCCTTCCAAAGCTGAATTCCGTTTTTAAAACCCAGGTTATAGATTGCCCCTTCCGACCATATTAAATCTAACTCCTCTTTAAATGGCAAATCATCAATAGACTTTTGAAGAACACCTATTTGATTAGCTACACCCTCATTTTGAGCCCGTACATTCACCTCTTCTAGGAATTCAGGAAATAAATCAACTGCCGTAATTTGAGCATTTAAGTGTTGCGCTAGCGTTAATGTTTGTCCACCCGTACCACAACCCAAATCAGCTACCGTTTTAATATCATTTGAATTGGGAATAAGTTGCAATGCGGTTAAGGTAATGGCTTTACTTCCGGGACCTTGACGCTCCGTACCTAAATGCAAATCAACAATAAGTTCCAATTCCGTCATTCTACCCGATTTCATCCAGAATACTTCTCAATTAGGTTTTCTAAAAACTCTTGATGCTTTTTGCTCAACCCTTCTGGAATACTAACTCCTAAAGATGACTCTGACAGTTTGATGTGATCTAACTCGCCTTGCATTTTGATTTTAATTTTCTTGAATTCCTTATGAAAACCAATGGCATCAAAGCTTTTTACCTTGTCTCTTCTAAATCTACCCATGAGTGCTTTTTTCGTTATCTAAACGTTTTCAAAATTAGGGTTAATTTGCTTTCACGGTATTTTTTTGGTACTGGAATACATGAAAAAATTCCAATTACTAGGAGGGTGAAAATGGTTACAAATCTCATTAACCTGAATTATCAGTTCATCACACTTATTTTCTCCGATTTTTTAAACTCTTTCTTTACTGGAATATGCCCCTCTAAATCCTCCAAAACTATATAAGAATCGGAAGTTTCGTGCACTACATATCGAAGTATACTAGTTTCTAAATTTTGTTCTATTTCAATACCATCAGGACCTACGATATCCAATCCAGCCTGCATTTCAGACTGAATATACAAAGTATCATTTTTAATGCTCCAATTCTTCATTAACAAGGTGGTATAAGTAGTTAATTCTTTTTTACCATTGATATTAATCACAGGCCCAAAAACACCTGTTCGGTCGTTATGGAATTCCATATAATAACCCTGAACTTGTCCATTCTTATTTGAATAAAACCAATTTCCGATTAATTGTTTTTCATTTTCAGGAAGTTCTAAACCATCCGGAGATTCAGAACAGGCTATTAGGAAAAGTACAGCTATTAAGGAAAGGTATTTCATTGGTTTTTATGTTTTTTCAAAATCTTAAAAATTCTACTATTTACAATTTCTGATAAATTCCAGTAATATAAATCTGGATCTGTTGTATTGTAAAATGACACCATTACGGCATCAATTTCTTTGTCATAATTAGCAAAACTCTGGTATCCGGGCACCCAACCCGCATGTTCATATTTGTATATGGAAGCATAAATTTCTTGCTCACCAGGTGCAAACACCGACCCATCATTTAAGGCTCTTAAAAAGGCTCCTACGTCTTCTGGAGTTGCGATCATACCATGTTTACCCGCTTCCTTCAAATCATCTGGGTAGCCTACATGATAGCCGCTCATAACATCTTTTAGGTCCACCGCATCTAGTGAATTAAAAGTATGCGTTAAATTTAGCGGATCTAGAATTTCTTCTTGAATAAATTGAAAGTTTTCATACCCTAGTTCATTATCCCTGTCTCTTATACACATCTGACGCTGCCGACGATCTACTCTGTGTAG